>NZ_KQ970237.1:94087-152970 GCF_001579025.1 Streptococcus oralis | reverse complement strand
ATTTTTATGCCCTTTTGGGTTTTTGAATGGAGGAAAATCACATGAAAATTATTAATATTGGAGTTTTAGCTCATGTTGATGCAGGAAAAACTACCTTAACAGAAAGCTTATTATATAACAGTGGAGCGATTACAGAATTAGGAAGCGTGGACAAAGGTACAACGAGGACGGATAATACGCTTTTAGAACGTCAGAGAGGAATTACAATTCAGACAGGAATAACCTCTTTTCAGTGGGAAAATACGAAGGTGAACATCATAGACACGCCAGGACATATGGATTTCTTAGCAGAAGTATATCGTTCATTATCAGTTTTAGATGGGGCAATTCTACTGATTTCTGCAAAAGATGGCGTACAAGCACAAACTCGTATATTATTTCATGCACTTAGGAAAATGGGGATTCCCACAATCTTTTTTATCAATAAGATTGACCAAAATGGAATTGATTTATCAACGGTTTATCAGGATATTAAAGAGAAACTTTCTGCCGAAATTGTAATCAAACAGAAGGTAGAACTGTATCCTAATATGTGTGTGACGAACTTTACCGAATCTGAACAATGGGATACGGTAATAGAGGGAAACGATGACCTTTTAGAGAAATATATGTCCGGTAAATCATTAGAAGCATTGGAACTCGAACAAGAGGAAAGCATAAGATTTCATAATTGTTCCCTGTTCCCTGTTTATCACGGAAGTGCAAAAAACAATATAGGGATTGATAACCTTATAGAAGTGATTACGAATAAATTTTATTCATCAACACATCGAGGTCCGTCTGAACTTTGCGGAAATGTTTTCAAAATTGAATATACAAAAAAAAGACAACGTCTTGCATATATACGCCTTTATAGTGGAGTACTACATTTACGAGATTCGGTTAGAGTATCAGAAAAAGAAAAAATAAAAGTTACAGAAATGTATACTTCAATAAATGGTGAATTATGTAAGATTGATAGAGCTTATTCTGGAGAAATTGTTATTTTGCAAAATGAGTTTTTGAAGTTAAATAGTGTTCTTGGAGATACAAAACTATTGCCACAGAGAAAAAAGATTGAAAATCCGCACCCTCTACTACAAACAACTGTTGAACCGAGTAAACCTGAACAGAGAGAAATGTTGCTTGATGCCCTTTTGGAAATCTCAGATAGTGATCCGCTTCTACGATATTACGTGGATTCTACGACACATGAAATTATACTTTCTTTCTTAGGGAAAGTACAAATGGAAGTGATTAGTGCACTGTTGCAAGAAAAGTATCATGTGGAGATAGAACTAAAAGAGCCTACAGTCATTTATATGGAGAGACCGTTAAAAAATGCAGAATATACCATTCACATCGAAGTGCCGCCAAATCCTTTCTGGGCTTCCATTGGTTTATCTGTATCACCGCTTCCGTTGGGAAGTGGAATGCAGTATGAGAGCTCGGTTTCTCTTGGATACTTAAATCAATCATTTCAAAATGCAGTTATGGAAGGGATACGCTATGGTTGCGAACAAGGATTATATGGTTGGAATGTGACGGATTGTAAAATCTGTTTTAAGTACGGTTTATACTATAGCCCTGTTAGTACTCCAGCAGATTTTCGGATGCTTGCTCCTATTGTATTGGAACAAGTCTTAAAAAAAGCTGGAACAGAATTGTTAGAGCCATATCTTAGTTTTAAAATTTATGCGCCACAGGAATATCTTTCACGAGCATACAACGATGCTCCTAAATATTGTGCGAACATCGTAGACACTCAATTGAAAAATAATGAGGTCATTCTTAGTGGAGAAATCCCTGCTCGGTGTATTCAAGAATATCGTAGTGATTTAACTTTCTTTACAAATGGACGTAGTGTTTGTTTAACAGAGTTAAAAGGGTACCATGTTACTACCGGTGAACCTGTTTGCCAGCCCCGTCGTCCAAATAGTCGGATAGATAAAGTACGATATATGTTCAATAAAATAACTTAGTGTATTTTATGTTGTTATATAAATATGGTTTCTTGTTAAATAAGATGAAATATTTTTTAATAAAGATTTGAATTAAAGTGTAAAGGAGGAGATAGTTATTATAAACTACAAGTGGATATTGTGTCCTGTATGTGGAAATAAAACACGATTAAAGATAAGGGAAGATACTGAATTAAAAAAATTCCCCCTCTATTGTCCGAAATGCAGACAAGAAAATTTAATTGAAATAAAGCAGTTCAAAGTAACTGTGATTACAGAGCCAGACGCAAAGACGCAGAGCCGATAAAATGAGATTAATACAATCTCATTTTATCGGCTCTTTCCGTTATGTATGGATTCTTTTAATTAGTCTTCGATGTTTCTTGCTTCGTTGATACCGCTGGCTAAAGATTCCATTAAGGATAGTTCTTTGTCTGTAAAGCTATCCATGTATTTCTCTATCTGTAATCGTCGGGTGCTTTTTACCAAGTTATTAGCAGGTAGGGGTCCCGAGCGCCTACGAGGAATTTGTATCGATAAGAAATAGATTTAAAAATTTCGCTGTTATTTTGTACATTTAACTTGACGGTGACATCTCTCTATTGTGAGTTATTAGTGGTACAGTTTTCAACCGTTTTAATTATAAAAAAGTGGTGCATTTTTAAATTGGCACAAACAGGTAACGGTTATTGCAGGTGTATTTCTTATCTATGGGTTTAACATGGATTTTATCATTAAAATCATGAGTATTGTCCGAGAGTGATTGGTCTTGCGTATGGTTAACCCTAAAGTTATGGAAATAAGACTTAGAAGCAAACTTAAGAGTGTGTTGATAGTGCATTATCTTAAAATTTTGTATAATAGGAATTGAAGTTAAATTAGATGCTAAAAATTTGTAATTAAGAAGGAGGGATTCGTCATGTTGGTATTCCAAATGCGTAATGTAGATAAAACATCTACTGTTTTGAAATAGACTAAAAACAGTGATTACGCAGATAAATAAATACGTTAGATTAATTCCTACCAGTGACTAATCTTATGACTTTTTAAACAGATAACTAAAATTACAAACAAATCGTTTAACTTCTGTATTTATTTATAGATGTAATCACTTCAGGAGTGATTACATGAACAAAAATATAAAATATTCTCAAAACTTTTTAACGAGTGAAAAAGTACTCAACCAAATAATAAAACAATTGAATTTAAAAGAAACCGATACCGTTTACGAAATTGGAACAGGTAAAGGGCATTTAACGACGAAACTGGCTAAAATAAGTAAACAGGTAACGTCTATTGAATTAGACAGTCATCTATTCAACTTATCGTCAGAAAAATTAAAACTGAACATTCGTGTCACTTTAATTCACCAAGATATTCTACAGTTTCAATTCCCTAACAAACAGAGGTATAAAATTGTTGGGAATATTCCTTACCATTTAAGCACACAAATTATTAAAAAAGTGGTTTTTGAAAGCCATGCGTCTGACATCTATCTGATTGTTGAAGAAGGATTCTACAAGCGTACCTTGGATATTCACCGAACACTAGGGTTGCTCTTGCACACTCAAGTCTCGATTCAGCAATTGCTTAAGCTGCCAGCGGAATGCTTTCATCCTAAACCAAAAGTAAACAGTGTCTTAATAAAACTTACCCGCCATACCACAGATGTTCCAGATAAATATTGGAAGCTATATACGTACTTTGTTTCAAAATGGGTCAATCGAGAATATCGTCAACTGTTTACTAAAAATCAGTTTCATCAAGCAATGAAACACGCCAAAGTAAACAATTTAAGTACCGTTACTTATGAGCAAGTATTGTCTATTTTTAATAGTTATCTATTATTTAACGGGAGGAAATAATTCTATGAGTCGCTTTTGTAAATTTGGAAAGTTACACGTTACTAAAGGGAATGTAGATAAATTATTAGGTATACTACTGACAGCTTCCAAGGAGCTAAAGAGGTCCCTAGCGCCTACGGGGAATTTGTATCGATAAGGAATAGATTTAAAAATTTCGCTGTTATTTTGTACAATAAGGATAAATTTGAATGGTACCATAAACGACCGTTTATGGTACCTTTTCATTTTCCTGCTTTTTCTAAATGTTTTTTAAGTAAATCAAGTACCAAAATCCGTTCCTTTTTCATAGTTCCTATATAGTTATACTTAATGAGTTATGGTACATTTAAATTATAAAATTAAGGAGGTTTTTTTATGATTTTTGGCTATGCTCGAGTGAGTACGGATGATCAAAATCTTAGTTTACAAATTGATGCACTTACTCATTATGGAATTGATAAATTATTTCAAGAAAAAGTAACTGGTGCGAAAAAAGACCGACCGCAATTAGAAGAAATGATCAACCTACTACGTGAAGGAGATTCTGTTGTCATTTACAAGTTAGATCGAATTTCACGATCAACTAAACATTTGATTGAACTTTCTGAATTATTTGAAGAACTTAGTGTCAATTTTATATCTATTCAAGATAACGTAGATACTTCAACGTCTATGGGAAGATTCTTTTTCCGAGTTATGGCTAGTTTAGCAGAACTGGAACGGGATATTATTATTGAACGAACTAACTCTGGTCTTAAGGCAGCCAGAGTCCGAGGAAAAAAAGGGGGCCGTCCAAGTAAAGGTAAGCTATCAATTGATTTAGCTTTAAAAATGTATGACAGCAAAGAGTATTCTATTCGTCAAATTCTTGATGCCTCTAAATTAAGCAAAACAACCTTTTACCGTTACCTCAATAAAAGGAATGCTTAAGATATGGCTATGAAAAGAATTTTAACTACTTCACAGCGTGAACAACTTCTTTCTGTAGACCACTTATCAGAAGAGGATTTTAAAGCGTATTTTAGTTTTTCTGATTATGATCTGGAGGTTATTAATCAACACCGTGGAAAGGTCAATAAACTAGGATTTGCGATACAACTTTGTTTGGCCCGGTATCCTGGGTGTTCTTTAAGTAATTGGCCGATTAAATCAACCAGACTAACTTCTTATGTGAGTCGACAGCTCCATCTTGATGCAATTGATTTAAATTCATATGATCATAGAAATACACGTGCAAATCACTTCAACGAGATCTTAGAAGTATTCAACTATCATCGATTCGGTAGTGCTAATACACAAAAACAGTTAATAGAATATTTAATTGAACTAGCTTTAGAAAATGATGACTCTATCTATCTAATGAAAAAAACAATTGATTTCTTAACTCGAAAAAGAATTATTTTTCCATCTATAGCTACACTTGAAGACATTATAAGCCGCTGTCGAGATAAAGCAGAAAACAACTTATTTTCAATATTACTCTGTTCATTAACAGATATACAAATTGAAAAACTAGAGAGTTTGTTTCAAATTTATGAAGAGACGAAAATAACTAAACTCGCTTGGCTAAAAGACATTCCAGGTAAGGCAAATCCAGAAAGCTTTATGAGTATTTGTAAAAAAGTGGAAGTGATTGCTTCCATGGGACTCGGGACAATTAATGTCTCCCATATTAATCGGAACAGGTTTCTTCAGCTAGCTAGACTAGGGGAAAATTATGATGCATATGACTTCTCCCGTTTTGAGCTTGAAAAAAGATACTCTTTACTTATTGCTTTTTTAGTCAATCATCATCAATATCTGATCGATCAACTGATTGAGATTAATGACCGCATTTTAGCAAGTATTAAACGCAAAGGGACACGTGATTCACAAGAACAGTTAAAAGAAAAAGGAAAATTGGCTACTAAAAAATTGGAACATTATGCTTCTTTAATTGATGCTCTTCACTTTGCAAAAGATAATGATAGTAATCCTTTTGACGAAATTGAACGAATCATGCCTTGGGAAGATTTAGTACAAGATGGAGAAGAAGCTAAAAAAATTACAGGTAATAAAAATCATGGCTATTTAGAAATGGTTCGAAATAAAGCTAATTACCTCCGAAGATACACGCCAATGTTATTGAGGACCCTTTCGTTCAAAGCAACTCCGGCAGCAAATCCAGTCCTCATGGCCCTAACTCAACTAACTGATTTACACAATAGTGGTAAAAGAAAAATACCGGCAGATACTTCTACTGATTTTGTGAGTAAAAAATGGAAAAGCCTTGTTCGGCCAGAAGAGGGGAAAATAGATCGGTCTTACTATGAGTTAGTAGCTTTCACCGAGCTAAAGAACAATATTCGATCAGGAGATATTTCAGTTGAAGGAAGTATGATCCATCGAAATATTGATGATTACTTAGTTGATTTATCTGCTTGTATTGATTCAGAAACTATTCCAGACACGTTTGAGGACTATTTAAAGGATCGGGAAATAATTTTAGATTTACAGCTTCAATTTTATTCGACAGTTGATAAGAGAATTTCAAGAGCAAACCTTAAAAAGTTGGAAAAAGTTACACCTAGCGAAGCAGAAATATATAGAAAAAAACTTTATTCAATAATTCCTAAGATAAGGCTTAGTGATCTTTTAATTGAGGTGGACAGTTGGACCAACTTTTCACAAGAATTTAGTCATGATTCTACAGGGAAACCGCCGAGTGAACAAGAAAGAAAAATTATTTTTGCTGCTTTGCTGGGTTTAGGGATGAATATTGGTCTTGAAAAAATGGCCCAATCAACTCCTGGAATTTCTTATTCTCAGTTAGCCAATGCCAAACAATGGCGCTTTTATAAAGAAGCTCTGACTCGTGCTCAATCTGTTTTGGTTAATTATCAGTTAAAGCTTCCTGTTGCAGACTTTTGGGGTGAAGGAAAAACCACTGCTTCAGACGGAATGCGCGTCCCAGTGGGCGTCTCAGCTCTAAAATCCGATGTTAATCCACATTACAAAAGTATGGAAAAAGGAGCTACAATGATTCGATCAATAAATGATAGGCATACGACTCATCATATCGAGGTTGCTTCAACTAATACAAGGGAAGCTACTCATACCCTTGATGGCCTACTTTATCATGAAACAGATCTAGATATTGAGGAACATTTTACTGATACAAATGGGTATTCTGATCAGGTGTTTGGAATGACCGCATTACTAGGCTTTGATTTTGAACCTCGCATCAGAAATATAAAAAAATCACAATTATTTTCTATCAAATCACCTTCCTACTACCCTAACTTATCAGAAGATATAAGCGGAAAAATCAATGTAAAAATTATTGAAGAAAACTATGATGAAATTAAACGAATCGCCTATTCGATTCAAACAGGAAAAGTATCTAGTTCTTTACTATTAGGAAAGCTAGGCTCATACGCACGTAAGAATAGAGTAGCTCTTGCACTGAGAGAACTAGGTCGCATTGAAAAGAGCATTTTTATGATAGATTATATTACAGATAGTGAGCTACGGCGAAGGATCACTCATGGACTAAATAAGACAGAAGCGATTAATGCTTTAGCTAGAGAACTATTTTTTGGGCGACGCGGAAAATTTATGGAGCGCGATATTCGCCGACAACTTCAAAGTGCTAGTGCGCTTAATGTGTTAATAAATGCAATAAGTATATGGAACGCCGTCTACTTACAAGCAGCTTATAATTATCTCGTCAAAATAGATCCCGAAGTAACTAAGTATATGAAGCATGTATCTCCTATTAATTGGGAGCATATCACTTTTCTTGGAGAGTATAAATTTGACTTGTTATCTATTCCTAAACACTTAAGAGAATTGAATATAAAAAATAAATAGGCCTTGAAACATTGGTTTAGTGGGAATTTGTACCCCTTATCGATACAAATTCCCACTAAGCGCTCGGGACCCCAGGTAAGAAAAATTCATCAACGGAAACATGAAGTAACGATACAAGGTCATAAAGAACTTGTATGCTGGGGTGTTGCCCTTTATTTTCAATATTAGTTAAGTACCGTGGGTCAATTTCAATCAATGCTCCCACTTGTTCACGAGTTAAACCTCGTTTCAATCGAGCTTCTTTAATGGCTAAACCAAAGGCTCTAAAATCATATTTATCTTCTTTTTTACGCATAGTAGACCACCTCTATACATTTTATTGTTCCTACTGAATTAAAAACAGGTATAGAAAAACGTGTTATATGGTTTATAGGTTTATATTTAATAAAAAGCACTACTAAACGCCAATAAAAAAAACCGTTATATGGTAGTGCTATTTACGCTGTTAAAATATTGTATATTACTTCCAAATGGCGGTTTGTTGGAGGTCAACGTCGCCATGAAGTACATCATATACAATAAATTTCCTTACATTGGGTTCTTGTCAAAAAAAGTCGTCTATCTGCAATAGATAAGTACGTCCACCAATGTGGTTTTATAAATCATATAGATAGAATAACAGAAGCATGTAAACAGAGAAATAAATCTGTTTATATGCTTTTTTGGCTATTCAGAACTTTTTTACAAAGTTTATTTATCAGTAATGCAACAAATCCCCCTTTCACATTGGGACTAAGAGTGAAAGGAGATAAACGAGCAAGGCTCACTTCCTTTCCTAGACAGAAAGGGGGTGAGAAACATGAAACCATCTTCTTTTCAGACCACAATAGAAAATCAGTTTGACTATATCTGTAAACGTGCTATGGAAGACGAGCGAAAGAATTATATGCTTTATCTTTCAAGGATTGCAAAGCGTGAGGTGTCCTTTTCGGATGTTGGCGATTATCTTGTTAGCCAGTTTGCGACAACAGATAACTATTCAACTGACTTTCAGATTTTTACACTCAATGGGTTATCAGTAGGCGTTGAAAATGATTTGTTGAGTGAAGCATTACGTGAGTTGCCAGACAAGAAACGTGAAATTCTACTGCTGTTTTACTTTATGGACATGAGCGATTCAGAAATTGCAGACCTGTTGAAATTGAACCGTTCTACTGTCTATCGGCATAGAACCAGTGGACTAGCCTTAATTAAAAAGTTTATGGAGGAATTTGAAGAATGAAAACACAATATCCTATGATTCCCTTTCCTCTCATTGTAAAGGCAACAGATGGCGATACCGAAGCGATTAACCAGATTCTACATCATTACAGAGGGTACATAACGAAGCGTTCCCTACGACTTATGAAAGATGAATATGGCAATCAAAGTATGGTCGTTGATGAAGTCTTACGTGGAAGAATGGAAACCAGACTGATTACAAAGATTTTGTCATTTGAAATTAAGTAATATCCTCTCTCCTTTCGTGGAAGCGTGCTAAACCATTCCACGCTTCCCGAACAGGGAGGTTTGTTATTCCACCAAAGCATATTGAGCTTTCAATGTGTTTTGATAGGCTAACGAGCCATTGTTCTTTGAAAACTGAATAAAAGTAATCGAATACGTTTCGATAAGAAAAGAGCCAACGGAACTAACCGCCATGACCTATCTTATAAAGATAGCGAGCGATTCATGTTAGTGATCCGAGAAGCAATCTTTAGCAGGATTGCCTGCAACGACATTCTTATCGTGATAATGATACTCCCATACAGTCAATAGTCCGAGCGTGATAAAACCGTCGCAGGCAATGAGTATGGCTACATGAGAACCATGCAGGGGTGGAACTCCCGTGAGCTTTGCTAAAGCTGTTCGATTGCTGGTAAAACAACTTTTATGAAATCCAAATAAGTGATTTGGAAAGGAGGATTTTATGAAGCAGACTGACATTCCTATTTGGGAACGTTATACCCTAACCATTGAAGAAGCGTCAAAATATTTTCGTATTGGCGAAAACAAGCTACGACGCTTGGCAGAGGAAAATAAAAATGCAAATTGGCTGATTATGAATGGCAATCGTATTCAGATTAAACGAAAACAATTTGAAAAAATTATAGATACATTGGACGCAATCTAGCGTCGCCAAAGGGTCTTGTATATGATAAAATAGTATTAAGTCGTATCAAGGCTCTTTCCATAAAGGAAAGGAGCAAATGCCATGTCAGAAAAAAGACGTGACAATAAAGGTCGAATCTTAAAGACTGGAGAGAGCCAACGAAAAGACGGAAGATACTTATACAAATATATAGATTCATTTGGAGAACCGCAATTTGTTTACTCGTGGAAACTTGTGGCTACAGACCGAGTACCAGCAGGAAAGCGTGATTGTATCTCACTTAGAGAGAAAATCGCAGAGTTACAGAAAGACATTCATGATGGTATTGATGTTGTAGGAAAGAAAATGACACTCTGCCAGCTTTACGCAAAACAGAACGCTCAAAGACCAAAGGTTAGAAAAAACACTGAAACTGGACGCAAATATCTTATGGATATTTTGAAGAAAGACAAGTTAGGTGTAAGAAGTATTGACAGTATTAAGCCATCAGACGCTAAAGAATGGGCTATTAGAATGAGTGAAAATGGTTATGCTTATCAAACCATCAATAACTACAAACGTTCTTTAAAGGCTTCATTCTATATTGCTATACAAGATGATTGTGTTCGGAAGAATCCATTTGACTTTCAACTGAAAGCAGTTCTTGATGATGATACTGTCCCTAAGACCGTACTAACAGAAGAACAGGAAGAAAAACTGTTAGCCTTTGCAAAAGCTGATAAAACCTACAGCAAAAATTATGATGAAATTCTGATACTCTTAAAAACAGGTCTTCGTATTTCAGAGTTTGGTGGTTTGACACTTCCAGATTTAGATTTTGAGAATCGTCTTGTCAATATAGACCATCAGCTATTGAGAGATACTGAAATTGGGTACTACATTGAAACACCAAAGACCAAAAGTGGCGAACGTCAAGTTCCTATGGTTGAAGAAGCCTATCAAGCATTTAAGCGAGTGTTAGCGAATCGAAAGAATGATAAGCGTGTTGAGATTGATGGATATAGTGATTTCCTCTTTCTTAATAGAAAGAACTATCCAAAAGTGGCAAGTGATTACAACGGCATGATGAAAGGTCTTGTTAAGAAATACAATAAGTATAACGAGGATAAATTGCCACACATCACTCCACATAGTTTGCGACATACATTCTGTACCAACTATGCAAATGCAGGAATGAATCCAAAGGCATTACAGTACATTATGGGACATGCTAATATAGCCATGACGCTGAACTATTACGCACATGCAACATTCGATTCTGCAATGGCAGAAATGAAACGCTTGAATAAAGAGAAGCAACAGGAGCGTCTTGTTGCTTAGTAGTACAAATGAATTTACTACTTATTTACCACTTCTGACAGCTAAGACATGAGGAAATATGCAAAGAAACGTGAAGTATCTTCCTACAGTAAAAATACTCGAAAGCACATAGAATAAGGCTTTACGAGCATTTAAGAAAATATAAAAAGATAATTAGAAATTTATACTTTGTTTATTTATAAATATAATGGACTGTTGAAATTTCAAATTTTAATTTTTAAATCTGTAATTACCTCTTTATTTTATTTTTAGTTCGTTTAGCTTTAAATTCTTCTTTTATAGGATTTGAAGCTTTTTTAGTTCCTTTTTTTGTTAGACTAGTGTTACTAATAAGAAAGGGAATTTTTATATGCTTCAGAAATTTTATGATCGTGCATTCGTCTTTTTGAAACTAGTTGAACAAGAATATGCCTCTTTAGGGCAGAGTTGTTCAGAGTGGGAATCACTTCATCTTCGTTTTTTACTATATTACTTAATCCGATTTAAAATAAAGAGTGATAGGGACTTTTCACTATATCACTTTAAAACAGCTTATCGTCTATATCTAGATAAATTCCTGCAAGGTGGTACAACTCTTATCCAATAGGAAGCATCTATATCATAATTACGAACGATAGTTGTAGATAGTTTTTAAAAAATATAGAATTAGCTTATAATCAAAGGCTTCGGTATTTAGAAATGAAAGAATTTCCTAATCTTTTCTGCTGTTTCTTCTTGATAAAATAGTGTTTTTTTCTTATAATAAATTGTAAGATATAATTGCGGGTGGAATTCCTGCCATGTATATGAGAAAGGACGAGCTCCTAGTAGCTCAGACGATTTTTATTATGACTTCAGTTGTTGTTGTAGGTACCCAATGGGGTGATGAAGGTAAAGGGAAAATTACAGATTTTCTTTCAGCTAATGCAGAGGTAATTGCTCGTTATCAAGGTGGTGATAATGCTGGTCACACGATTGTGATTGATGGTAAGAAATTTAAGTTGCACTTGATTCCATCTGGAATTTTCTTTCCTGAAAAAATCTCTGTTATTGGGAATGGGATGGTCGTGAATCCAAAATCCCTTGTCAAAGAGTTGCGCTATCTTCATGAGGAAGGTGTGACAACTGATAACTTGCGTATTTCTGATCGTGCGCATGTTATTTTGCCATATCATATTGAATTAGACCGTCTACAAGAAGAAGCTAAGGGCGACAATAAAATCGGGACTACTATCAAGGGAATCGGTCCAGCATATATGGACAAGGCTGCTCGTGTTGGAATTCGTATTGCGGATCTTTTGGATAAGGATATTTTCCGTGAACGTTTGGAACGTAATCTTGCGGAAAAGAATCGTTTGTTTGAAAAATTATATGATAGCACCCCTATTTCAGTTGACGATATTTTTGAAGAATACTATGAGTATGGTCAACAAATCAAGCAATACGTGACAGATACATCTGTTATCTTGAATGATGCGCTTGATAATGGCAAACGTGTGCTGTTTGAAGGTGCGCAAGGTGTTATGCTAGATATCGACCAAGGTACGTATCCATTTGTTACGTCATCAAACCCTGTCGCTGGTGGTGTGACGATTGGGTCTGGTGTTGGCCCAAGTAAGATTGACAAGGTTGTAGGTGTCTGTAAAGCCTACACAAGTCGTGTAGGAGACGGACCTTTCCCAACTGAATTATTTGATGAAGTGGGAGATCGCATTCGCGAAGTAGGTCATGAATATGGTACAACAACTGGTCGTCCACGTCGTGTGGGTTGGTTTGACTCAGTTGTGATGCGTCACAGCCGCCGTGTATCTGGGATTACCAATCTTTCATTGAACTCTATAGATGTTTTGAGTGGTTTGGATACTGTGAAAATCTGTGTGGCCTATGATCTTGATGGTCAACGTATTGATTACTATCCTGCTAGTCTTGAGCAGTTGAAACGTTGCAAGCCAATTTACGAAGAGTTACCAGGTTGGTCAGAAGACATCACTGGAGTCCGTAATTTAGAAGACCTTCCTGAGAATGCACGTAACTATGTTCGTCGTGTAAGCGAGTTGGTTGGTGTTCGTATCTCAACTTTCTCAGTAGGTCCCGGTCGTGAACAAACTAATATTTTAGAAAGTGTTTGGTCATAGGAGATTTTTAAGATTAGTTTAAGACAGGTTAGGTATACTATATACAGTTACAAGAAGACCTCCTAACTTGTTGTAACAAATATCCTAAACTTTTCTTTTTCATAATAATCTCCCTATTAAGTCACCGCATTCGGTGGCTTTTTTTGTGTTGAGAATCATGATATAATAATAAAATCGACAAGTAGGAAAAGAGAAGAACGATGAATTATACAGTTGAAGAAAAAGAAGCCTTTATGAGAGAGGCTTTGAGAGAGGCTGAGATTGCCTTAGAACACGATGAAATTCCAATTGGTTGTGTGATTGTCAAGGATGGAGAAATCATTGGTAGGGGGCATAATGCGCGCGAGGAGTTGCAACGGGCGGTCATGCATGCAGAAATCATGGCTATAGAGAATGCGAATGTGAGTGAAGAGAGTTGGCGCCTGCTGGATTGCACGCTTTTTGTGACCATTGAGCCTTGTGTCATGTGTAGCGGGGCTATTGGGCTTGCCCGTATTCCAAACGTAGTTTACGGGGCTAAAAACCAGAAATTTGGTGCAGCTGGGAGCTTGTACGATATTTTGACAGATGAGCGTCTCAATCATCGTGTAGAGGTAGAAACGGGAATTTTGGAAGATGACTGTGCAGCGATTATACAGGACTTTTTCCGAAATCGACGGAAAAAATAATTTCTCTTTAAAAACAGAGGGGAATGTGGTATAATGAATAGTGGAGCAACAGTTCTGCGTGAAGCGGGTCAGGGGAGGAATCCAGCAGCCCTAAGCGATGTGAATTGTGTGCTCTTTTTTCGTGCTTTTTTCGAATAAATAAGATAAAATAGCCTAGAATAAATGATTATAGAAAAGAGAAAAATATGAAAATTCGTGGTTTTGAATTGGTTTCGAGTTTTACAGACGAAAATTTATTGCCGAAACGAGAGACAGCTCACGCGGCTGGTTATGATTTAAAGGTTGCGGTGCGTACGGTTATTGCTCCAGGAGAGATTGTTCTCGTCCCAACGGGTGTTAAGGCTTATATGCAGCCGACTGAAGTGCTCTATCTTTATGACCGTTCATCAAATCCTCGTAAGAAAGGTCTGGTCTTGATCAACTCTGTTGGCGTTATTGATGGAGACTATTATGGTAATCCGGGAAATGAAGGCCATATCTTTGCTCAGATGAAAAATATTACCGATCAGGAAGTTGTTCTTGAAGTTGGAGAACGTGTAGTTCAGGCTGTCTTTGCTCCATTTTTAATTGCAGATGGAGATGAGGCAGACGGAGTTCGTACTGGTGGATTTGGATCGACTGGGCACTAAGATGAAGATTATCTTTGTACGTCATGGGGAGCCAGATTACCGTGAGTTAGAGGAGCGTTCTTATATGGGATTTGGGATAGATTTGGCCCCCTTGTCTGAGAAGGGACGACAGCAAGCCCAGGAATTGAGCACCAATCCTTTACTCCCTTCAGCAGAAATAATCATATCTTCTGCAGTCACAAGAGCTTTAGAAACGGCTTTTTATGTGATTTATGCTACGGGTCTTCCTTTAAGAGTAGAGCCTTTATTACATGAATGGAAGGTCTATGAAAGTGGCACAGATAATTTTGAAAAAGCTCGTACTATGTTTCTAGAAAATAAGGGGGAGTTACTTCCTAATAGTCCTATTCAATATGAGACAGCTGAAGAGATGAAGTCTCGTTTTCTAGAATGTATGTCTAAGTATCGAGAACATCAGACTGTGGTAGTTGTTGCTCATCGAATGATCATGCGCCAGTTTGTGCCAAATGAGAAGATTGATTTTTGTCAAGTGATTGAGTGTGAGTTAGAGATATAGAAAGAAGTACAATGAAATGAGCTATAAAGATTTTCAAGCTTTTACCGCCGAGAATTGTCGAGGGTATAAGAAGATTTTTGAGATTAGTATTGGAGGTTTTCTTTACTTAGCTTTTCTTCCGGGAGCCTATTATAAAATTCTTTGCGTTTCTTCAGAATATATGTCAATTATTGACAGTGAAAATGGTCAGGTAACTCCTATAGATGGGGATTATGATGAGACGGAATTAATAGCCATGTATGAGGGTTGTGATTCTCCCATTTCTATTGCGGGACAATATGGTGGAAGTCTCCCTTTGGACAATGGGGAAAATATCCGAGTGACAATGGGAAAAGATCAATCTGGGAAGTATCCGATTTTAACCATTTTTTGGGAAAAGGATAAAGAAACTAGGGTACAAATTTATAAAGGTTATTTACCGTATATTTTTGGTTTTAGTCCGGATGGAGAGTATTATGCTTATGCAGATGATGGTGGATTGACTGTCTTAAAGAAAGATAGTTGATAACGCGAAAAATAAGAAATTTTAAAATGAGAGGATTAGAATCATCGCAAAGAAAAAAGCGACATTTGTGTGTCAAAATTGTGAATATAATTCACCTAAATATCTAGGACGCTGTCCAAACTGTGGGTCTTGGTCTTCTTTTGTAGAAGAAATCGAGGTTGCAGAGGTCAAGAATGCGCGTGTGTCCTTGACAGGTGAGAAAACCAAACCCATGAAACTGGCTGAAGTAACTTCCATCAATGTCAATCGAACTAAGACTGAGATGGAGGAATTCAACCGTGTGCTTGGTGGAGGTGTGGTACCAGGGAGCCTCGTCCTTATCGGTGGGGATCCAGGAATCGGGAAATCAACCCTTCTCCTGCAAGTTTCAACCCAGCTGTCTCAAGTGGGGACTGTTCTCTATGTCAGTGGGGAGGAGTCTGCCCAGCAGATTAAGTTACGGGCAGAGCGCTTGGGAGATATTGATAGCGAGTTTTATCTCTATGCAGAGACCAATATGCAGAGTGTTCGATCTGAGGTGGAGCGCATCCAACCAGATTTTCTCATCATTGACTCTATCCAGACGATTATGTCTCCTGAGATTTCTGGAGTGCAAGGGTCAGTTTCTCAAGTGCGAGAGGTGACAGCTGAACTCATGCAGCTGGCTAAGACCAATAACATTGCTATCTTTATCGTAGGACATGTGACTAAGGAAGGAACCTTGGCAGGTCCGCGTATGCTGGAGCATATGGTGGATACGGTGCTTTACTTTGAAGGGGAACGCCACCATACCTTCCGAATCTTACGAGCGGTCAAAAACCGTTTTGGGTCCACTAATGAGATTGGGATTTTTGAGATGCAGTCGGGCGGATTGGTTGAGGTACTCAATCCGAGTCAAGTTTTCCTAGAGGAGCGTTTGGATGGGGCTACTGGCTCGTCAATCGTTGTGACCATGGAAGGGACCCGTCCGATTTTGGCGGAGGTTCAGGCTTTGGTAACACCAACCATGTTTGGAAATGCTAAGCGTACGACGACTGGACTTGATTTCAATCGTGCAAGTCTGATTATGGCTGTTTTGGAAAAACGAGCAGGGCTTCTCTTGCAAAATCAGGATGCCTATCTCAAATCTGCTGGCGGTGTGAAATTGGATGAGCCTGCTATTGACTTAGCCGTTGCAGTGGCTATTGCCTCTAGTTACAAGGACAAGCCTACCAATCCTCAGGAATGTTTTGTGGGTGAACTGGGCTTGACCGGAGAAATTCGGCGCGTGAATCGTATCGAGCAACGTATCAATGAAGCAGCAAAATTGGGCTTTACCAAGATTTATGTACCCAAGAATTCCTTGACAGGAATCACTCCACCCAAGGAAATTGAGGTTATTGGTGTGACAACGATTCAGGAAGTTTTGAAAAAGGTCTTTGCATAATCCGTGACAAATCCTCTTAAAAATGATAAGATAGGAGAAATATTTGATTGTCAAATTTTTGAGGAGGGAATCGTGTCGTATTTTGAACAGTTTATGCAAGCCAATCAGGCTTATGTTGCCCTACATGGGCAGTTAAATCTGCCACTTAAACCCAAAACCAGAGTAGCGATCGTGACCTGTATGGACTCACGTCTGCACGTTGCGCAAGCTCTAGGTTTGGCCCTTGGGGATGCTCATATCTTGCGGAATGCGGGTGGTCGAGTAACTGAGGACATGATTCGTTCACTGGTGATTTCCCAGCAACAAATGGGGACAAGAGAAATCGTGGTGCTTCACCATACAGACTGTGGAGCTCAAACCTTTCAAAATGAAAGTTTTCATGAATATTTGAAACACGAGCTCGGAGTTGATGTATCTAATCAAGATTTTTTACCATTCCAGGATGTTGAAGAGAGTGTGAGAGAGGATATGCAATTGCTTAGAGAGTCTCCACTGATTCCTGATGATGTGGTTATTTCAGGTGCTGTCTATGATGTGGATACAGGAAGTATGAGAGAAGTATACTAACTTTGTCTCGAAAAAATCTCACCCTAGCATAAAATCGATTGTTAAAATGTAGAATTTTTAGTTTTAATATAGCTAATATAAAATAGCATAAAACAAGGGTATAAATGTCTACTCTTGTTTTATTTTTGATTGAAAAATAAAGGAAAAAGCGCTACAATGGTAGATGGAAAATGTTGTGTAAAAACAAGTGATACATAAATACCGGAGGAAATCATGTCTTTTTCTGATTTAAAGCTGTTTGCCCTTTCTTCAAATAGAGAATTGGCAGAGCGTGTGGCGCAAGAGATTGGGATAGAGTTGGGGAAATCGACTGTTCGCCAATTTTCAGATGGGGAGATTCAGGTCAACATCGAAGAGTCTATCCGTGGAAAACACGTCTTTATCCTACAATCAACTAGTTCACCTGTAAATGATAATTTACTTGAAATTTTGATTATGGTGGACGCATTGAAGCGTGCTAGTGCAGAATCTGTCAATGTTGTTATGCCTTACTATGGCTATGCACGTCAGGATAGAAAAGCGCGCGCGCGTGAGCCAATCACTGCAAAACTCGTTGCAAACATGCTAGAAGTTGCTGGGGTAGATCGTTTGTTGACGATTGATTTGCACGCTGCACAGATTCAGGGATTCTTTGATATTCCCGTAGATCACTTGATGGGTGCTCCATTGATTGCGGACTATTTTGAACGTCGTGGCATGGTTGGCACTGACTACGTGGTTGTCAGCCCAGACCATGGTGGGGTGACTCGTGCTCGTAAATTGGCAGAGTTTTTGAAAACTCCGATTGCGATTATTGACAAACGCCGTAGTGTAGACAAGATGAATACCAGTGAAGTGATGAACATCATTGGTAAGGTAGAAGGTAAGACTTGTATCTTGATTGACGATATGATCGATACAGCTGGGACTATTTGTCATGCGGCAGATGCTCTTGCTGAAGCAGGTGCTGTTGAAGTTTACGCAAGCTGTACGCACCCAGTTCTTTCGGGGCCAGCTATGGACAATATCCAAAAATCAGCTATTAAGAAATTGGTTGTTTTGGATACTATCTATCTACCAGAAGAGCGTTTGATTGATAAGATTGAACAAATTTCGATTGCTCATCTTCTGGGCGATGCTATTATTCGTATCCACGAAAAACGTCCTCTTTCTCCATTATTTAGTATCGAGAAAAAAATCTAAACTTTCACTTGAAATAGATCGTTCTCCTAGCAGGTTTCTTTTCTTGCTAGGAGATTTTTTGTAGTCAAAATCTGCAAGCCTTTTCAAAATATGCTATACTGATGGAAAAGGAGGATTTCTATGAGCCAAGAATTTATCAATCCAAGTGATGGTGTGGTACGTCAGTATCTTGCAACCAGTAAAACGTTAGCGGTAGTAGGCTTGTCCGATCGTGAAGAAACAACTAGCAATCGAGTGACTAAGGAAATGCAGGCTCGGGGCTATAAAATCATTCCAGTTAATCCCAAGGCTGCAGGTGGGGAAATTTTGGGAGAAAAGGCTTATGCGAGTCTAGAAGAGATTCCTTTTCCTGTAGATATTGTCAATGTTTACCGTCGCAGTGAGTTTTTACCAGATGTGGCGCGTGATTTTCTCAAGGCTGATGCCAAGATTTTCTGGGCGCAATTAGGACTTGAAAATCTAGAAGCGGAAGAAATCCTGCGTGCTGGAGGATGCGATGACATTGTGATGAATCGATGTATTAAGAGAGAACATACTCGCTTAATTCTTGAGCAATAAAAAGGTAGCCATGGGCTACCTTTTGTGTTAGAAAATACCAATCAATGCCTGCATGCCAAGACTGGTGAGGATGATGGCAATCCAGCAAAGGGCTCCAAGAAGAATGGATTTCCCGCTGGATTTGACCATGGCTACTAGATTTGTTTTGAGACCGATGGCACTCATAGCCATGATAATGAGGAATTTGGAGAGTTGTTTGAGAGGGGTGAAGAAGCTACTAGACACACCGAGAGAGGTGAGAAAAGTCGTTAAGAGAGAGGCTAGGATAAAGTAAAGGATAAAAAGTGGGAAGACTTTTTTTAGTTGGAAACCCTGGCTATTTTTTTGTTGGCGGCTTTGCCAGTAGGAGAGAAAGAGCGTGATAGGAATAATGGCAAGGGTGCGTGTGAGTTTAACAATGGTTGCAGACTCAAGGGTATTGGTCTGATAAAGACTGTCCCATGCGCTGGCTGTGGCCGTTACAGAAGAAGTATCGTTGACTGCAGTTCCTGCAAAGAGGGCAAAACCTTCATTGGATAGGTGAAGCCAGGTTCCTAGCGTTGGAAAGATGAGCGCAGCCAAGACATTGAAGAAAAAGATAACGGAAATGGCTTGGGCAACTTCTTTTTCCTTGGCATGGATGACGGGCGCTGTCGCAGCAATGGCAGAGCCACCACAGATAGAAGAACCCACTCCAATCAAGGTAGCTAGTTTTGTGTCTAGCGCAAAGAAACGTTGGAAGAGGTAGGCAACGATTAAGGAAATCGAAATGGTGGAAAGGATGACAGGGAGTGAAGTTTGTCCAACTGCGAAGACTTGCGAGATATTGAGACCAAAACCGAGTAAGATAACGGCATACTGGAGTAATTTCTTGGAACTAAAGGTCAAACCTGCGTCTAGTTGTTTGTAAGGTGAGAGCCAGGGGTGGAGGAGCATTCCAGCAAAAATTGCAAAGACAGGTGCACCCACGACGGGGAAAAATCCTCCCAGGCACCAAGATACGATAGAAATGAGAAGGCAGGCCAAGATTCCTGCTCCATTTTTTGATAAAAATGACATATAAACCTCCGAAAATAAGCACTTATTATTATAGTCCTGTCGAGAAGAAAAGTAAAACAGAAAGTGAAAAATGCGGGTTTCAGATGGATTTTGCGGTCAGGGAGCTTTTGTAGTATAATAGTACTATGTTCTGTAAGCAAGGGGGATATCTATGGACTTAACCAAACGCTTTAATAAACAGTTAGACAAGATTCAAGTTTCCTTGATTCGCCAGTTTGACCAGGCAATTTCAGAGATTCCTGGGGTCTTGCGTTTGACCTTGGGGGAACCTGATTTTACAACGCCAGATCATATCAAGGAGGCAGCCAAGCGAGCCATTGACCAGAACCAATCCTACTATACAGGGATGAGCGGTTTACTGACCTTGCGCCAGGCTGCTAGCGACTTTGTAAAAGAAAAATACCAGCTAGATTATAATCCTGAAAATGAAATTTTGGTTACAATTGGGGCGACAGAGGCTTTATCTGCTACTTTGACGGCTATTTTGGAAGAGGGGGACAAGGTGCTCTTGCCAGCTCCTGCCTACCCAGGATATGAGCCGATTGTCAATCTAGTTGGGGCAGAGATTGTCGAGATTGATACAACTGAAAATGGTTTTGTCTTGACTCCTGAGATGTTGGAAAAGGCCATTTTGGAGCAAGGGGACAAGCTCAAAGCAGTTATTCTCAACTATCCAGCCAATCCGACAGGTATTACCTATAGTCGGGAGCAGTTGGAAGCCTTGGCAGACGTTTTACGCAAGTATGAGATTTTTGTTGTCTGTGATGAGGTTTACTCAGAATTAACCTATACAGGGGAAAATCATGTATCATTGGGAACTATGCTGAGAGACCAGGCTATTATTATTAATGGCTTATCTAAATCGCATGCTATGACAGGTTGGCGTTTAGGCTTTATCTTTGCTCCTGCAGCTTTCACAGCTCAGTTAATCAAGAGTCACCAATATTTGGTTACTGCCGCAAATACCATGGCGCAACATGCTGCGGTGGAGGCTTTGACCGCTGGTAAAAACGACGCAGAGCCTATGAAGAAGGAGTACATTCAGCGTCGTGATTATATCATTGAGAAGATGACTGCTCTTGGTTTTGATATTATCAAACCAGACGGTGCCTTCTATGTCTTTGCTAAGATTCCAGCAGGTTACAATCAAGACTCCTTTGCTTTTCTGAAGGATTTTGCCTATAAGAAGGCTGTTGCCTTTATCCCTGGTGCAGCCTTTGGACGTTACGGAGAAGGCTATGTGCGTCTGTCTTATGCAGCCAGCATGGAAACGATCAGAGAAGCCATGAAACGACTTGAGGAGTACATGAGAGAAGCATGATTCAGTCTATCACGAGTCAAGGCTTGGTGCTCTACAATCGTAACTTTCGTGAGGATGACAAGCTAGTCAAAATTTTTACCGAGCAGGCGGGCAAGCGCATGTTTTTCGTCAAACACGCTGGCCAGTCCAAACTAGCTCCGGTTATTCAGCCCTTGGTGTTGGCACGATTTCTCTTGCGAATCAATGATGATGGGCTTAGCTACATCGAGGACTACCATGAGGTGATGACCTTTCCAAAGATTAATAGTGATCTCTTTGTCATGGCCTATGCTACCTATGTGGCAGCTCTTGCAGATGCTAGTTTGCAGGATAATCAGCAGGATGCTCCCTTGTTTGCTTTCTTGAGGAAGACTCTGGAGTTGATGGAAGCAGGGATAGATTATCAGGTTTTAACCAATATTTTTGAAATTCAAATCTTGACTCGATTTGGAATCAGCCTTAATTTTAATGAGTGTGTCTTTTGCCATCGGGTCGGTCAGGCCTTTGACTTTTCTTTCAAATATGGAGCCTGCCTCTGCCCAGAGCATTATCATGAGGATGAGAGACGTTGTCATCTAAATCCCAATATCCCTTATCTGCTCAATCAATTTCAAGCCATTGATTTTGAAACCTTGGAGACTATTTCGCTTAAGGCCGAAATCAAGCAAGAGCTACGCAAGTTTATGGATCAACTCTACGAAGAGTACGTTGGGATTCACCTAAAATCAAAGAAATTTATCGATTCCCTAGCAGACTGGGGACAATTACTAAAAGAGGAAGACAAATGAAAAAAATCGCAGTAGATGCTATGGGGGGCGATTACGCACCTCAAGCCATCGTTGAGGGTGTCAACCAAGCCCTTGCTGACTTTTCAGATATTGAGATTCAACTATACGGAGATGAAAGCAAGATCAAGCAATATCTAACGGCTACAGAGCGCGTCAGCATTATCCATACGGATGAGAAAATTGACTCAGACGATGAGCCGACAAAAGCTATCCGTAAGAAGAAAAATGCCAGCATGGTATTAGCGGCCAAGGCTGTCAAAGAGGGAGAAGCAGACGCTGTCCTCTCAGCTGGGAACACAGGTGCCTTGTTGGCTGCAGGATTCTTTATCGTGGGTCGTATCAAAAATATCGATCGTCCAGGACTCATGTCGACCTTGCCGACCATCGATGGAAAAGGGTTTGACATGCTAGACCTTGGGGCCAATGCAGAAAATACAGCCCATCATCTGCACCAATACGCTGTCCTAGGTTCCTTCTATGCGAAAAATGTTCGTGGGATTTCGAAACCACGTGTTGGTTTGCTCAACAATGGAACAGAAAGCAGCAAGGGAGATCCGCTTCGTAAGGAAACATACGACTTGTTAGTAGCTGATGAAAGTTTGAACTTTGTCGGAAACGTGGAAGCGCGTGATCTGATGAATGGCGTTGCGGATGTTGTCGTAACAGATGGTTTCACGGGAAACGCTGTTCTCAAATCTATCGAAGGTACAGCTTTGGGAATCATGGGCTTACTTAAAAATGCTATTACGGGTGGTGGCCTTCGAGCGAAGCTAGGTGCTCTACTTCTCAAGGATAGTCTTAAGGGGTTGAAGACACAGCTCAACTATTCAGATGTTGGAGGAGCAGTCTTGTTTGGCGTCAAGGCGCCAGTTGTAAAAACTCATGGCTCAAGTGATGCCAATGCTGTGTACAGTACGATTCGTCAGATTCGTACCATGCTAGAAACAGACGTAGTTGCTCAGACTGCGCGTGAATTTTCAGGAGAATAAAAAAGATGACAGAAAAAGAAATTTTTGACCGTATTGTAACCATTATCCAAGAGAGACAGGGAGAAGACTTTGCCGTAACAGAGGCTTTGAGTTTGAAAGACGATCTAGATGCGGACTCAGTGGATTTGATGGAGTTTGTTTTGACACTAGAAGATGAATTTGGTATCGAAATCACTGATGAGGAAATCGACCAACTTCAAAGTGTAGCGGATGTAGTAGCAATTATTAAAGATAAAAAATAGCCAAAAGCAACATGCAAGTCATGTTGTTTTTTATTTGCAGAAAAAGGGAAACTTTTAGTAGAAATTGCGAATAAAGAGATGAGAAAGAAAAAGGAGGAATATTTATGTATGTGACTGGCTTTTATCCGTGGTTCATTAAGTGGTTTTTAAAATAAAAATGAATGAATTGTTTATTTTCGAATTGTTTTTCGAATAAATAGGTAAGGAAAAAGGGAAGGAGATAAGAAAATGATTTCAGTAATTTACCCAATCTGGCTATTTAAGTGGCTTAGAGGTTAAAGATTAAATATATAGAAAAAATAAGGAGAAAAAAGATGACAAATTTTGACAACATGGAACAGAACTTTGTAGCTCTTACAGAAGAAGAGTTGACGGATGTGAATGGGGGTCGGTTACCGCTGTAGTTGTAGGAGGTGTCTTACTAATTGGTGGTATTGCTTGGGGCTATTTTATGTAATAATAAGGAGAGAAAAAATGAATTTAAATAAATGGACAGAATTGACAGAAGAAGAATTGATGAATACAGAAGGTGGCTTAATTACCATAGCCATGATTGCTGGAGGAGTAGCAATTTTCCTTGGTGGTCGATTAATTGGTCAAGATTTAAAACGTAAATTTGGATAAAAGTAGACTTGTATGAAAAATCTAAAAAATGTAATGGGAGCAGTTCTAATTATTTTTGGAGTGCTTTGCATATTGGGAGATTTAAATGTAATCACCTTTAATGTTGAAAAATATTTCCAAACAGAATTAGTTGTTCCGATCCTTATTTTGATGATGAGTTACTTGGATTTAGCTAAAGACAAGGTTTGAAGAGAACTATTTTTAGTGTATGGCAACTGCTATTGAATAGTCATCTTTTAGTTATTATCAATGAAATAAGAACTAATTTAGGAATAGTAGGGATTTTGGTTGGAGTAGCTATTGGATTAGCCAGTATTATTTAAAAAGGAGAGAGAAAAATGAAAGAAATGGATAAAAAATTTGATATTATGACAGAAGAAGATTTGGCTCTTACTGAAGGAGGCTTCATTGTCACTACTTCCACAGCAATAGCTTGGGGTGTATTAGGAGTAGCTGCTTATATGTATGGGCGTTATCTAGGAAGTAGACGTTAATCTAAATATAGAAGGAAATTAACTATGAATCGTAACCTAAATCTCAATACATTGTTACCTAAGCTAGCCACTATACTTCCTTTGTTAGGAATAGGTCTTAATCTTACGCTTCATCTAATTCGTACGGGTTCGCTAGTATCTTTTGATTGGCAATGGAGTTTAATAGGTTTGATTGTTGCAGGCTATTTTGGTATTTTTTGTAAGGATTTGAAGAAAAATAATCAAAACTATAAATGATGAATCTGAATGGAAAGGATTTTGTGTATGTAAATAGGAGTCTGCTATGAAAAAAATCTTATTAGGATTTGCTGAGGGGTATTTTGTCGTATCGATTATTCTTTATATCGCAACGTATTTGATTATGAAAAATCCGATCAATACTCTGTTTTATCCAGAAACCTATCCAATTCTGCTTGGTCTGTTTTATGTAGGATACAAGTACAAAACAACAGATAGTAAGATTGAGAATTGATGGAATGTCAGATTGGAGTTGGAGATGAAAGTCGTTCAATTACTACAAAAAGCTTGGCCAGAGTTTATTGTATTGTTTAGCTCTATAACTTATCTAATGATTAGAATTGTGGCTGATGGTAAACAAAATAAATTTACCTACGTGGTTTGAATATTTTGATCTACCTAAGATTTCATCATTCTTGATGACATTTAGCTCACTTTATAGCAATATCATTTCAGAATAGTTTATTTCTAGGCATTCATTTTTTAACGGTTACTTTAAGCAGGCAGAACTTTTGCTCTGCTTTTTTACATTTAAATGATAGTTTGTGCTTTTTAAAGTGCGTTTTAGGTGCAAAAATAGTTTATTTAGGAATATTTTCCTGTTTTTATCCTTATTTGGTTAAAATAATCTTACAAATTTTTAAAGAGATTGTTAGAAAAAGGAGAAGGATATGAAATTTAGGAAAAGGCACTATCGTCCCCAGGTGGATCAGATGGATTGCGGCGTGGCTTCCTTGGCCATGGTATTTGGCTACTACGGTAGTTATTACTCCTTGGCTCATCTACGAGAGTTAGCCAAGACGACCATGGATGGGACGACCGCTTTGGGACTTGTAAAGGTGGCAGAGGAGATTGGGTTTGAGACGCGGGCTATCAAGGCGGATATGACGCTCTTTGATTTGCCAGATTTGACCTTTCCTTTTGTGGCTCATGTGCTCAAGGAAGGGAAGTTGCTCCACTACTATGTGGTGATAGGTCAGGATAAAAAGCACATTCATATCGCTGATCCAGATCCTGGTATCAAGCTGACCAAGATTTCCCGTGAACAATTTGCGCAAGAATGGACAGGAGTCAGTCTCTTTATGGCGCCATCTCCGGACTATAAACCCCATAAGGAGAAAAAACAGGGGCTCCTATCCTTCTTGCCAATCTTGCTCAAACAGCGGGGTTTGATTGCTAATATCGTTTTGGCAACACTCTTGGTAACCCTGATTAATATCGTGGGCTCTTATTATCTGCAGTCTATCATTGACAGTTACGTACCAGACCAGATGCGTTCGACGCTGGGTATCATCTCAATGGGACTAGTCATCGTCTATATCCTCCAGCAGATTTTGTCTTATGCGCAGGAATATCTTTTACTTGTTCTGGGGCAACGGCTGTCTATCGATGTGATTTTGTCCTATATTAAGCATGTTTTTCACCTGCCAATGTCCTTTTTTGCAACACGCAGGACAGGAGAGATTGTATCTCGTTTTACAGATGCCAACAGTATCATCGACGCGCTAGCTTCGACCATTCTGTCGATTTTCCTAGATGTGTCGACGATTTTGATTATCTCGCTGGTTTTGTTTTCACAAAATATGACGCTCTTTTTCATTAGTCTACTTGCGCTTCCTATCTATACAGTGATTATCTTTGCCTTTATGAAGCCTTTTGAAAAGATGAATCGGGATACCATGGAAGCTAATGCGGTTCTGTCTTCTTCTATCATCGAGGATATCAACGGCATTGAGACCATTAAGTCGTTGACCAGTGAGAGTTCGCGCTATCAAAAGATTGATAAGGAATTTGTGGCTTATCTGAAAAAATCTTTTACCTATAGTCGGGCAGAAAGCCAGCAAAAGGCTCTGAAAAAAGTTGCCCAGCTCCTGCTCAATGTTGCCGTTCTCTGGCTGGGAGCTATTCTTGTCATGGATGGGAAAATGAGTTTGGGTCAGCTGATTACTTATAACACCCTGCTTGTTTACTTTACCAATCCTTTGGAAAATATCATTAACCTACAAACCAAACTTCAGACAGCGCAGGTTGCCAATAATCGCTTAAATGAGGTTTATCTAGTAGCTTCGGAGTTTGAGGAGAAGAAAACGGTAGAAGATTTGAGCATGATGAAGGGAGAAATGACCTTCAAGCAAGTTCACTATAAGTATGGCTATGGTCGTGATGTCTTGTCGGATATCAATTTGACTATTCCGCAAGGGTCTAAGATGGCTTTCGTGGGGATTTCAGGTTCGGGTAAGACCACCTTAGCCAAGATGATGGTTAATTTCTACGATCCAAGTCAGGGAGAGATTAGTCTGGGTGGTGTCAATCTTAATCAGATTGACAAAAAGGCTTTGCGTCAGTATATCAACTACCTGCCTCAACAGCCCTATGTCTTTAACGGAACGATTTTGGAGAATCTTCTCCTTGGAGCCAAGGAGGGGACAACTCAAGAGGATATCTTACGGGCGGTCGAATTGGCAGAGATTCGGGAGGATATTGAGTGCATGCCCCTGAATTACCAGACAGAATTAACTTCGGATGGGGCTGGAATTTCTGGTGGGCAACGGCAGAGAATCGCTCTGGCGCGTGCTCTCTTGACGGATGCACCTGTCTTGATCTTGGACGAGGCGACTAGCAGTTTGGATATTTTGACAGAGAAGCGGATCGTGGATAATCTCATGGCTTTGGACAAGACCTTGATTTTCATTGCTCACCGCTTGACCATTGCTGAGCGGACAGAAAAGGTTGTTGTTTTGGAGCAGGGCAAGATTGTCGAAGAAGGAAAGCATGCTGATTTGCTTGCACAGGATGGATTTTACGCCCATTTGGTGAATAGCTAGAAAGAGGAGAGGATGAAACCAGAATTTTTAGAAAGTGCGGAGTTTTATAATCGTCGTTACCATAATTTTTCCAGTCGGGTGATTTTACCTATGTCACTTCTGCTCGTATTTCTGTTAGGATTTGCAGTTTTTGCAGAGAAGGAGATGAGTTTGTCTACCAGAGCGACAGTCGAACCTAGTCGGATCATTGCTAACATCCAGTCGACTAGCAATCAACGCATTGTGGGCAACTATCTGGAAGAAAACAAGTTGGTTAAGCAAGGAGATCTACTCGTTCAGTACCAGCAAGGGGCGGAAGCTGTCCAAGTTGAGGCATATGCCAGTCAATTGGAGATGCTAAAGGATCAAAAAAAGCAGTTGGGGTATTTGCAATCCAGTTTGAAAGAGGGGAGTGATCAATTCCCAGAGGCAGATAAGTTTGGTTACCAGGAGATGTTTCGAGATTATCTCAGCCAAGCGAATGGTCTAAGAAGTAATGTTTCTCAGCAAAATGCCAGCATCTCCTCTCAAAATGCGGCAGCAAGTCAGAGCCAGGCCGAGATTGGCAATCTTATCAGCCAAACAGAGGATAAAATCCGAGACTACAAAACAGCTAAGTCAGCGATTGAAAAGGGAGATCAACTAGATAGTCAGAATCCAGCCTACTCTTTCTATCAGACCTATAAAAACCAAGGTGAAGAAGATCCGCAAGCTAAATCGCAAGTTATTGCGCAAGTGGATGCACAAATTGCCCAGCTAGAGTCTAGTCTAGCTACGTATCGTGTACAGTATGCGGGTTCTGGAGCTCAACAGGCCCACGCAACGGGACTGGATAGTCAACTGGAATCGCTCAAGTCTCAGCACTTAGTCAAAGTTGGCCAGGAATTAACTCTTCTAGATCAGAAAATTTTGGAGGCGGAATCGGGTAAGAAGGTACAGGGAGGTCTCCTAGATAAAGGGAAGATTACAGCAAGTGAGGATGGGGTGCTTCACCTCAATCCTGAGACTAGTGAATCTACGATGGTCGCAGAAGGAACCCTGCTAGCCCAACTCTACCCATCCTTGGAAAAAGAAGGGAAAACCAAACTCACAGCTTATCTCAGTTCAAAAGATGTTGCTAGAGTCAAGATTGGGGACTCTGTTCGTTATACTACGACTAATAATGCGAAGAATCAAATTTTCCTGGATTCTACGATTACAAGTATTGATGCGACAGCTACAAAGACTGAACAAGGAAATTTCTTTAAAATTGAGGCGGAGACTAATTTAACTTCGGAACAGGCTGAAAAACTTCGTTATGGTTTAGAAGGTCGCCTGCAGATGATTACGGGAAAGAAAAGTTACCTCCGTTATTTTTGGGATCAATTTTTGAATAAAGAGTAATATTCGTGTTTTTCAGAGGATAAATGATTTTAAAACTGTAAGAAGAATATATCTTGCAGTTTTTCTTTACGCTCAAAATAGGAAAACGTTATTTATTCGTAAAAACCTTGAATTTTTCATGCTTTTGTGGTAGAATGTGCTCAAGTAAAACGAAAGGCGAACTTTAAAATGTCAAAACAACTGATCTATTCGGGAAAAGCCAAGGATATCTATACAACTGAGGATGAAAATCTCATTATTTCAACTTACAAGGACCAGGCGACTGCTTTTAACGGTGTCAAGAAGGAGCAGATTGCGGGCAAGGGAGTGTTAAATAATCAGATTTCATCTTTTATTTTTGAGAAATTAAATGCGGCTGGTGTAGTGACTCACTTTGTGGAGAAAATTTCGGATACGGAACAACTCAATAAAAAGGTGGAGATTATTCCTTTGGAAGTTGTGCTCCGCAACTACACGGCTGGTTCCTTTTCAAAACGTTTTGGCGTAGAAGAAGGTATCGCATTTGAGACTCCGATTGTCGAATTTTACTATAAAAATGATGATTTGGATGATCCCTTTATCAATGACGAGCATGTGAAATTCCTTAAAATTGCGGATGACCAGCAGATTGTTTACTTGAAAGAAGAAACCCGTCGTATCAATGAGCTCTTGAAAGCTTGGTTTGCTGAGATTGGTCTTAAATTGATTGACTTTAAGCTAGAGTTTGGTTTTGACAAGGATGGCAAGATTATCTTGGCAGACGAGTTTTCACCAGATAACTGCCGTTTGTGGGATGCAGATGGCAACCACATGGATAAGGATGTTTTCCGTAGAGGACTAGGTGAATTGACTGACGTTTACGAAATTGTTTGGGAGAAATTGCAGGCTTTGAAATAAGCTGTTATTAACGGAAAACCTTCGTCTTTCAGATGTAAGGACTCAGGCTGTAAAGGTCCCCCAGACCTTTACACTCCATCGAGGTCTAGGTGAACTGACAGATGTTTACGAGATTGTCTGGGAAAAGTTGCAAGGTTTAACATAACACCTTCAAGGTCATTTGGGAACATTGCAAGAGCTGAAATAAAGGAATAAGAATTGATGAATAAACGTATTTTTGTTGAAAAAAAGGCTGATTTTCAGGTTAAGTCAGAGAGTTTGGTGAGAGAGCTCCAGCACAACTTGGGACTGTCAACTTTGAAAAGTATTCGCATTGTGCAAGTTTATGATGTCTTTGATTTGGCAGAGGACTTGTTTGCGCCTGCAGAGAAGCACATCTTCTCTGAGCAGGTGACAGACCATGTTTTGGACGAAGTGGTTGTGCAGGCGGATCTTGCCAACTATGCTTTCTTTGCCATTGAAAGCCTGCCTGGTCAATTTGACCAGCGTGCAGCTTCGTCACAGGAAGCCTTGCTTTTACTGGGAAGTTCGAGTGATGTGACAGTCAACACAGCCCAGCTTTACTTGGTCAATAAGGATATTGATGCGACTGAGTTGGAAGCAGTCAAGAACTACCTGCTCAACCCAGTTGATTCTCGTTTCAAGGACATCACGACAGGAATTGCCAAGCAGGAATTTTCAGAGTCGGACAAGACCATTCCTAAATTGACTTTCTTTGAAAACTATACGGCAGAAGACTTTTCTCGCTACAAGGCCGAGCAAGGGATGGCCATGGAAGTGGATGATTTGCTCTTTATCCAAGACTACTTCAAGTCAATCGGGCGCGTGCCGACTGAGACGGAGCTCAAGGTTTTGGACACTTACTGGTCTGACCACTGCCGTCACACGACTTTTGAGACGGAGTTGAAACACATTGATTTCTCAGCTTCTAAATTCCAAAAGCAATTGCAGGCGACTTATGACAAGTATATTGCCATGCGTGATGAGTTGGGACGTTCGGAGAAACCACAAACCTTGATGGATATGGCGACTATTTTCGGTCGTTATGAGCGTGCCAATGGTCGTTTGGATGACATGGAAGTGTCTGACGAGATTAATGCCTGCTCGGTTGAAATCGAGGTGGATGTGAATGGAGTGAAAGAGCCATGGCTCCTCATGTTCAAGAACGAAACCCACAACCACCCAACAGAAATCGAACCATTTGGTGGCGCGGCTACTTGTATCGGTGGAGCTATTCGTGACCCATTGTCAGGTCGTTCTTATGTTTACCAAGCCATGCGTATCTCAGGCGCGGGTGACATTACAGCGCCGATTTCAGAAACGCGCGCTGGGAAATTGCCACAACAAGTTATTTCGAAAACAGCGGCTCATGGTTATTCTTCATACGGGAACCAGATTGGGCTTGCGACGACTTACGTTCGTGAGTACTTCCACCCAGGCTTTGTAGCCAAACGCATGGAGCTTGGTGCTGTTGTCGGAGCGGCTCCCAAGGAAAATGTTGTCCGTGAAAAACCTGAAGCGGGTGATATGATTATCTTGCTAGGTGGTAAGACTGGACGTGATGGTGTCGGTGGTGCAACGGGGTCTTCTAAGGTTCAAACAGTTGAGTCTGTAGAGACTGCTGGAGCTGAGGTTCAAAAAGGGAATGCCATCGAAGAACGCAAGATTCAGCGCCTTTTCCGTAATGGCGATGTCACTCGTCTCATCAAGAAATCCAACGACTTTGGAGCAGGTGGTGTCTGTGTGGCCATCGGTGAATTGGCAGACGGTCTTGAAATTGACCTCAACAAGGTTCCTCTTAAATACCAAGGCTTGAACGGGACAGAAATTGCTATCTCTGAATCACAAGAACGGATGGCAGTTGTGGTGCGTCCTGAGGATGTAGATGCCTTCGTTGCGGAATGTAATAAAGAAAATATTGATGCTGTTGTGGTGGCGACAGTAACTGAAAAACCAAATCTAATCATGCACTGGAATGGTGAAACAATTGTCGACTTGGAACGCCGTTTCCTTGATACAAACGGTGTGCGTGTGGTCGTAGATGCTAAGGTTGTGGACAAGGATATCGAACTTCCAGAAGAACGTCAAACATCTGCTGACACACTAGAAGCTAATACCCTTGCGGTTCTATCTGATCTCAACCATGCGAGTCAAAAAGGATTGCAAACTATCTTTGACTGTTCGGTCGGTCGTTCAACGGTCAATCACCCACTTGGCGGTCGCTACCAACTCACACCAACTGAGGCTTCTGTGCAGAAATTGCCAGTTCAACATGGAGTGACTCATACTGCGTCAGTCATGGCTCAAGGATTTAACCCATATGTAGCAGAATGGTCTCCATACCACGGTGCTGCTTATGCGGTTATCGAAGCAACTGCTCGTTTGGTGGCTGCTGGTGCCAACTGGTCCAAGGCTCGTTTCTCATACCAAGAATATTTCGAGCGCATGGACAAGCAAGCTGAGCGTTTCGGTCAGCCAGTAGCAGCTCTTCTAGGCTCTATCGAAGCACAAATTCAGCTTGGTTTGCCATCTATCGGTGGTAAGGACTCTATGTCTGGTACTTTTGAAGAATTGACCGTACCGCCAACCTTGGTTGCCTTTGGGGTGACGACGGCAGATAGCCGTAAGGTCCTCTCTCCTGAGTTCAAGACTGCTGGTGAAAACATCTACTACATCCCAGGTCAAGCCCTCTCTGCAGAGATTGATTTTGACTTGATTAAGAAAAATTTTGCTCAGTTTGAAGCCATCCAAGCTGGCCACAAAGTAACATCTGCATCAGCTGTTAAATATGGTGGTATCCTTGAAAGCTTGGCTCTTGCTAGCTTTGGGAACCATATCGGTGCAGAGGTAACCTTGCCTGAACTTGAAACAGCCTTGACAGCTCAATTGGGCGGATTTGTCTTCACATCTCCTGAAGAAATCGCTGGAGTAGAGAAGATTGGACAAACGAAAGCAGACTTTACACTCCTTGTCAACGGTGTGAAGCTAGATGGACACAAACTTGACAGTGCTTTCCAAGGAAAAATGGAAGAAGTTTACCCAACTGAATTTGCCCAAGCTAAAGAATTGGAAGAAGTGCCAGCTGTCGCTTCTGACGCAGTCATCAAAGCCAAGGAAACTATTGAAAAACCGGTGGTTTACATCCCAGTCTTCCCAGGAACCAACTCAGAATATGACTCAGCTAAGGCATTTGAAAAAGAAGGTGCAGAGGTTAACTTGGTGCCATTTGTGACCTTGAATGAAGAGGCCATTGTCAAGTCAGTTGAAACCATGGTTGACAACATCGGCAAGGCTAACATCCTCTTCTTTGCAGGTGGATTCTCAGCTGCGGATGAGCCGGATGGATCAGCTAAATTTATCGTGAATATCTTGCTCAATGAAAAAGTGCGTGCAGCCATTGATAGCTTTATCGCTCGTGGTGGCTTGATTATCGGTATCTGTAATGGATTCCAAGCCCTGGTCAAATCAGGTCTTCTTCCATATGGAAACTTTGAAGATGCTAACAGTACCAGTCCAACCCTCTTCTACAATGATGCCAACCAGCACGTGGCTAAGATGGTGGAAACGCGAATTGCCAATACCAACTCACCATGGTTGGCTGGAGTACAAGTGGGCGATATCCATGCCATTCCAGTATCGCACGGTGAAGGGAAATTTGTCGTGACGGCTGAGGAATTTGCAGAGCTCCGTGTCAATGGTCAAATCTTTAGCCAATACGTTGACTTTGACGGCAAACCAAGTATGGATTCTAAGTACAATCCGAATGGTTCGGTAAATGCCATCGAAGGAATTACCAGCAAGAATGGTCAAATCATCGGTAAAATGGGACACTCAGAACGTTATGAAGACGGTCTCTTCCAAAACATCCCAGGAAATAAAGATCAGCACCTGTTTGCGTCGGCGGTTAAATACTTTACTGGAAAATAAGACTTACAGATTTTCTAATAGATAGTATCAGTAATGTAAAAGTCATGTAAATTTAGCTCTTGGTGCTACACAAATAAAAATTAGGTATAAAAAATGACATACGAAGTAAAATCTCTTAATGAAGAATGTGGTGTTTTCGGTATCTGGGGGCATCCAGATGCTGCTAAATTGACCTATTTTGGTCTCCACAGTCTTCAGCACCGTGGTCAGGAGGGGGCAGGAATCCTCTCCAATGATCAGGGACAATTGAAGCGTCATCGTGACATGGGGCTTTTATCAGAAGTGTTCAGAAACCCAGCTAATTTGGATAAACTGACTGGAACGAGCGCGATTGGGCATGTTCGTTACGCGACTGCTGGCGAAGCTTCTGTGGACAACATCCAGCCCTTCCTCTTTCGCTTTCATGATATGCAGTTTGGATTGGCTCATAACGGAAACTTGACCAATGCCGAATCGCTCAAGAAAGAATTGGAACAAAGAGGAGCTATTTTCAGTTCAACTTCGGACTCGGAAATCTTGGCTCACCTCATTCGTCGGAGTCACAATCCGAACTTGATGGGCAAAATCAAAGAGGCGCTCAGCCTTGTAAAAGGTGGCTTTGCTTATATCCTGCTGTTTGAGGACAAGTTGATTGCGGCTCTTGATCCTAATGGCTTCCGTCCACTTTCTATTGGGAAAATGGCCAACGGAGCGGTGGTGGTTTCGTCAGAAACCTGTGCTTTTGAAGTCATTGGTGCCGAGTGGATTCGTGATGTGAAACCAGGAGAGATTGTAATCGTGGATGACAATGGGATTCAGTATGATAGCTATACGAATGATACCCAGTTGGCGATCTGCTCTATGGAGTATATCTACTTTGCCCGTCCTGACTCTAATATCCATGGTGTTAATGTCCATACAGCTCGCAAACGTATGGGGGCTCAATTAGCGCGTGAATTTAAGCATGAGGCAGATATTGTGGTCGGTGTGCCCAATTCCTCACTTAGCGCAGCTATGGGATTTGCAGAAGAATCAGGTCTGCCAAATGAAATGGGTCTCATCAAGAACCAATACACGCAACGTACCTTTATCCAACCGACTCAAGAATTGCGGGAGCAAGGGGTACGGATGAAACTGTCTGCCGTTTCGGGTGTTGTCAAAGGCAAACGTGTGGTGATGGTGGATGATTCCATTGTTCGTGGGACGACCTCTCGCCGTATTGTTCAGCTTTTGAAAGAAGCGGGTGCGTCTGAGGTTCATGTTGCTATTGGCAGTCCAGCGCTAGCTTATCCATGTTTTTACGGGATTGATATCCAGACGCGTCAGGAGCTGATTGCGGCCAATCATACGGTCGAAGAAACTCGCCAAATCATTGGTGCGGATAGTCTGACCTATCTTTCTATTGATGGCTTGATTGATTCTATCGGCATCGAAACAGATGCGCCAAACGGTGGTCTCTGTGTCGCTTACTTTGACGGGGCCTACCCAACACCTCTCTACGACTACGAAGAAGACTATCGTAGAAGTTTGGATGAAAAGACCAGTTTTTACAAATAGATGGATAAAGACTCTCCATTAAAGGAAAGGAAGAGGAGACAAAGATGACAAATAAAAATGCTTATGCGCAGTCAGGTGTGGATGTTGAAGCGGGTTATGAAGTTGTTGAGCGGATCAAAAAGCATGTGGCTCGCACGGAGCGTGCGGGTGTCATGGGAGCTCTTGGTGGCTTTGGTGGCATGTTTGACCTCTCAAAAACAGGTGTCAAAGAACCGGTCTTGATTTCAGGGACTGACGGTGTCGGAACCAAGCTTATGCTGGCTATCAAGTACGAAAAGCATGACACGATTGGGCAGGACTGTGTAGCTATGTGTGTCAATGATATCATCGCTGCAGGTGCGGAGCCCCTCTATTTCCTCGACTATGTGGCGACAGGGAAGAATGAACCAGCTAAACTAGAACAAGTAGTCGCTGGTGTAGCAGAAGGCTGTGTGCAGGCTGGTGCTGCCCTCATCGGTGGTGAAACGGCTGAAATGCCTGGTATGTACGGCGAAGATGACTACGACTTGGCTGGATTTGCGGTCGGTGTGGCAGAAAAATCTCAAATCATCGACGGATCAAAAGTAGCCGAAGGTGATGTTCTTCTCGGACTTGCTTCAAGTGGGATTCACTCAAATGGTTACTCACTTGTACGTCGTGTTTTTGTGGATTACACAGGTGAAGAAGTCTTGCCAGAATTGGAAGGCAAGAAACTCAAGGAAGTCCTTCTTGAGCCGACTCGTATCTATGTCAAGGCTGTCTTGCCACTCATCAAGGAAGAGTTGGTCAACGGGATTGCCCACATCACAGGTGGTGGATTTATCGAGAATGTCCCTCGTATGTTTGCAACTGACTTGGCTGCTGAGATTGAGGAAAGCAAGGTACCAGTTTTGCCAATCTTCAAAGCCCTTGAAAAATACGGTCAGATCAAACACGAAGAAATGTTTGAAATCTTCAATATGGGTGTGGGCCTCATGTTGGCAGTTAGCCCTGAAAATGTAGACCGTGTCAAGGAATTACTGGATGAACCAGTCTATGAAATTGGTCGCATCGTCAAGAAAGAAAACGAAAGTGTCATCATCAAATGAAAAAAATAGCTGTTTTTGCCTCTGGTAACGGCTCAAACTTTCAGGTGATTGCTGAAGAATTTCCGGTTGAGTTTGTCTTTTCAGACCATCGTGACGCCTATGTGCTCGAGCGGGCAGACAAGCTCGGCGTTCTGTCCTATGCTTTTGAACTCAAGGAGTTTGAGAACAAGGCGGACTACGAAGCAGCTCTTGTCGAACTCTTGGAAGAACACCAGATTGACTTGGTTTGTCTAGCAGGCTACATGAAAATCGTTGGGCCAACTTTGCTCGCTGCTTACGAGGGTCGGATCATTAACATTCATCCAGCCTACCTACCAGAATTTCCAGGAGCTCATGGGATTGAGGACGCTTGGAATGCTGGCGTAGACCTGTCTGGAGTGACCATTCACTGGGTGGATTCGGGTGTGGATACAGGCAAGGTCATCAAACAAGTACGCGTACCACGACTAGCTGATGATACCATCGAAAGCTTTGAAGCTCGCATTCATGAGGCAGAGTACAAGTTGTATCCAGAGGTGTTGGATAGCTTGGGAGTGGAGAGAAGGTAAGAGGTAAATCAAGTTTTGATTGCGCAATCTTGCTAGGAGAAAAAATGATTGAACTGAAATTGGTAGATGAGAGCAGTTTTCAGGCAGTGCTGGATTTGAAAATATCAGAAGCTGATGAACGAGCACGTTTCGTAGCTCCAAATGTGCGCTCTTTAGCTGATGCATGGCTCTATCGGAAAAACGAAGATGTGTTTCCGATGGCAATCTATTGGGATAAGCAAGTGGTTGGCTTTCTCCTGCTAGAAATAGACAAGGATGAAGCGGAATACTTTATCTGGCGGATAATGATTGGTCAGCAGTACCAAGGAAGAGGTTATGGTCGAAAAGCCTTGGAAGTTCTAATCAAAGAGGCTCAGATGGATAGAGCTTGCAGTCATATTACCGCAGATTATGTGGTTGGAAATGAAAAAATGAAGCACCTGTTGACTAGTCTGGGTTTTCAGGAAACAGGATTTATAGAAGAAAATAACGAAGTCGCTATGCGCTTGGATCTAAAGAAAGAGGAATAGAATGACGAAAAAGGCCTTAATCAGCGTCTCAGACAAAGCGGGCATTGTTGAATTTGTCCAAGAACTCAAAAAACTTGGTTGGGATATCATCTCAACAGGTGGTACCAAAGTTGCCCTTGACAATGCTGGGGTGGAGACCATTGCAATTGATGATGTGACGGGCTTCCCAGAAATGATGGACGGTCGTGTCAAGACCCTTCACCCAAATATCCACGGTGGTCTCCTCGCTCGTCGTGATCTTGATAGCCATCTAGAGGCTGCTAAGGACAATCAGATTGAGCTCATTGATCTTGTAGTGGTCAATCTTTATCCTTTCAAGGAAACAATTCTTAAACCAGATGTGACCTATGCGGATGCCGTTGAAAACATCGATATCGGTGGGCCATCCATGCTTCGTTCAGCAGCTAAAAACCACGCCAGCGTAACGGTTGTGGTAGATCCTGCTGACTATGCTGTGGTTTTGGAAGAATTGTCAGCTAATGGCGAAACGACTTACGAAACTCGCCAACGGTTAGCGGCCAAGGTTTTCCGTCACACAGCGGCTTATGATGCCTTGATTGCAGAGTATTTCACAGCTCAAGTGGGTGAAGCAAAACCAGAAAAGCTCACTTTGACCTATGATCTCAAACAAGCCATGCGTTACGGTGAAAATCCTCAACAAGATGCCGACTTCTACCAAAAAGCTTTGCCGACTGACTACTCGATTGCTTCAGCAAAACAGCTCAACGGTAAGGAATTGTCCTTCAATAACATTCGTGATGCTGATGCGGCCATTCGTATTATTCGTGATTTCAAAGACCGTCCAACCGTTGTGGCTTTGAAACACATGAACCCGTGTGGTATCGGTCAAGCTGACGACATCGAAACTGCTTGGAATTACGCTTATGAGTCTGACCCAGTGTCTATCTTTGGTGGAATTGTCGTCCTTAACCGTGAGGTGGATGCTGCGACTGCTGAGAAGATGCACGGCGTTTTCCTTGAAATCATCATCGCACCGAGCTATACGGATGAAGCGCTAGCCATTTTGACCAACAAAAAGAAAAACTTGCGTATCCTTGCCTTGCCATTTGATGCTCAAGATGCTAGTGAAGTGGAAGCAGAGTACACAGGTGTGGTAGGTGGACTTCTTGTGCAAAACCAAGACGTGGTCAAAGAAAGCCCAGCTGACTGGCAAGTGGTGACCAAACGCCAGCCAACCGAGACAGAAGCGACTGCACTTGAGTTCGCTTGGAAAGCTATCAAGTACGTCAAATCAAACGGGATCATCGTGACGAATGACCACATGACACTTGGTGTTGGCCCAGGTCAAACCAATCGTGTGGCTTCAGTCCGTATCGCTATTGACCAAGCTAAAGACCGCCTTGACGGCGCTGTTCTTGCTTCAGATGCCTTCTTCCCATTTGCAGATAATGTGGAAGAAATCGCTAAAGCAGGAATTAAGGCCATCATCCAGCCGGGTGGCTCAGTACGTGACCAAGAGTCTATCGAAGCTGCTGACAAATACGGCTTGACTATGGTCTTCACAGGAGTGAGACATTTTAGACATTAAGAAGACAAAAGGGAAGAAAACAGTTTCTTTCCTTTTTTGCGTAAAAACGCGGAACAAAACAAGATTAAAACGAACGTTTATGTTATAATATTAGTAAATAATTCGCAAAAGAGGTTGTAAGATGAAGCTGTTAGTTGTCGGCTCGGGTGGTCGTGAACATGCCATTGCTAAGAAGTTGCTTGAGTCAAAAGACGTTGAAAAAGTCTTTGTGGCTCCGGGAAATGACGGGATGACTCTGGATGGTTTGGAATTGGTAAATATCTCTATTTCCGAACATTCTAAATTGATGGAGTTTGCAAAGGCCAACGATATTGCTTGGACCTTCATCGGTCCAGATGATGCCCTGGCTGCTGGGATTGTGGATGATTTTAACCAAGCTGGTCTCAAGGCCTTTGGTCCGACTAGGGCTGCAGCGGAGCTGGAGTGGTCCAAGGATTTTGCCAAGGAAATCATGGTCAAATACGGCGTTCCGACAGCAGCTTATGGCACATTTTCAGATTTCGAGGAAGCCAAGGCCTACATCGAAAAGCAGGGTGCGCCTATCGTGGTCAAGGCGGATGGCTTGGCCCTTGGGAAGGGTGTCGTTGTTGCTGAGACAGTCGAGCAAGCGGTCGAAGCCGCTCATGAGATGCTCTTGGATAATAAATTTGGTGACTCAGGTGCGCGTGTGGTCATCGAGGAGTTTCTTGAAGGAGAGGAATTTTCACTCTTTGCCTTTGTCAATGGTGACAAGTTCTACATCATGCCAACGGCTCAGGACCACAAACGTGCTTATGATGGCGACAAGGGACCTAACACGGGTGGTATGGGTGCCTATGCGCCAGTTCCACACTTGCCACAGAGTGTAGTTGATACAGCGGTTGAGACTATTGTCAAGCCAGTCCTAGAGGGCATGATTCAGGAAGGTCGTCCTTATCTGGGAGTTCTTTACGCAGGGCTTATCTTGACAGCAGATGGACCGAAGGTTATCGAGTTTAACGCTCGCTTCGGAGATCCTGAAACGCAAATTATCCTACCTCGTTTGACATCTGATTTCGCCCAAAATATTACGGATATCCTTGATGGTAAGGAGCCAAACATCACATGGACGGACAAGGGTGTGACACTTGGTGTAGTTGTCGCATCCAATGGCTACCCGCTAGATTATGAAAAGGGTGTTGAGTTGCCAGCTAAGACAGAAGACGACATCATCACTTACTATGCCGGTGCTAAATTCGCTGAAAATAGCAGAGCACTGCTATCAAACGGTGGACGTGTCTACATGCTAGTTACCACAGCCGACACTGTCAAAGACGGACAAACCATTATTTACAGTGAACTCGCCCAACAAAAAACAGAAGGCCTCTTCTACCGAACAGATATCGGAAGCAAGGCTATTAAGTAAAGATATAAGAATAACGCGACGAAGTCGCCAAATACGATAATGGTCGCCGTGGTGAAAAGACCAGAACAGTGAATGTTCTGGTCTAGGGAAAATTTGAGACTTAGGCTCAAATTTTAGGAATGAAACCGAAGGTTTGCTTCCGTCCCCACCACCTAAGACCATTATCAAAAAAGAAGAAAAAGGAAAAATTATGACTAAACCAATTATTTCCATCATCATGGGCTCAAAATCCGACTGGGCAACCATGCAAAAAACCGCCGAAGTTTTAGATCGCTTTGGTGTAGCCTACGAAAAGAAAGTCGTCTCTGCCCACCGCACACCTGACCTCATGTTCAGACATGCCGAAGAAGCCCGCAGTCGCGGTATCAAAGTCATCATCGCAGGTGCTGGTGGCGCAGCTCACTTACCAGGTATGGTAGCAGCCAAAACCACTCTGCCTGTCATTGGTGTACCAGTCAAATCACGTGCTCTTAGTGGCGTGGACTCGCTCTACTCTATCGTTCAGATGCCGGGTGGTGTGCCTGTTGCGACAATGGCTATCGGTGAGGCAGGTGCGACAAATGCGGCTCTCTTTGCCCTCCGTCTACTGTCAGTAGAGGACCAGGCTATCGCGACAGCTTTGGCAGATTTCGCAGAAGAACAAGGAAAAATCGCAGAGGAGTCTACCAATGAGCTCATCTAAAACAATTGGAATTATCGGTGGCGGTCAGCTAGGGCAGATGATAGCCATTTCTGCTATCTACATGGGGCACAAGGTCATCGCGCTGGATCCTGCGGCGGATTGCCCGGCCTCTCGCGTGGCAGAGATCATCGTGGCACCTTATAACGATGTAAATGCTCTTCGTCAGTTGGCAGAGCGTTGCGATGTCCTGACTTATGAATTTGAAAATGTTGATGCAGACGGTTTGGATGCTGTTATCAAAGATGGTCAGCTTCCTCAAGGGACCGACCTGCTTCGCATCTCTCAAAACCGGATCTTTGAGAAAGACTTCCTCTCAAACAAGGCCAAAGTCACTGTTGCACCTTACAAGGTTGTGGCCTCAAGCCAAGATTTGGCAGATATGGACCTGTCGAAAAACTATGTCCTCAAGACTGCGACTGGTGGCTACGATGGCCATGGACAAAAGGTCATTCGCTCAGTAGAAGATTTGGCAGAAGCCTATGCGCTAGCTGACTCAGCAGACTGTGTCTTGGAAGAATTTGTCAACTTCGACCTTGAGATTTCTGTCATCGTATCAGGAAATGGCAAGGATGTGACAGTCTTCCCAGTTCAGGAAAATATCCACCGAAACAATATCCTATCTAAGACCATTGTGCCTGCTCGCATTTCAGAAAGTTTAGCAGCCAAAGCCAAAGCTATGGCGGTACGAATCGCAGACCAGCTCAATTTGTCTGGAACACTTTGTGTGGAAATGTTTGCGACAGCTGACGACATTATCGTCAATGAGATTGCTCCGCGACCACACAACTCTGGGCATTATTCTATCGAAGCCTGCGACTTCTCGCAGTTTGACACCCATATCTTGGGTGTTCTCGGATCACCATTACCAGCAATTAAACTGCATGCCCCAGCCGTTATGCTCAACGTTCTCGGCCAGCATGTCGAGGCCGCTGAAAACTATGTCACAGAAAATCCAAGCGCCCACCTCCACTTATATGGTAAACTAGAAGCAAAGCACAACCGCAAAATGGGACATGTGACTTTGTTTAGTGATATGCCAGATGAGGTTGAGGAGTTTGGGAAAGGGATTGATTGGTAGATGATAGTAAAATCAGTAGAGATATATAATTTTCGCTCTATAAGAAAAGCTAAATTTCGATTTGATCAAATTAGTGCATTAGTTGGTGAGAATAATGCTGGCAAGACAGCAGTTTTGAAAGCTTTAAATTCATTTTTTAATTTTAAAGAAGAGGAAGAATTCTTTCTTAATAAATCTCATAATTATGGACCAAAGGCTAATACACGAATTATAATATCTTTTAAAATAGATAGTGCTAATTTACCGGATATTTATAGAAGATATATATTTGATAATGCAATTAAGTTGAAATTTTCTTATATTTATTCGCTAAACAAAAAAGAATATCATATTGTAACTAATAAAGACTCAATAAAAATTCCTGAGGAAGATTTTCTGAGAATAATATCAAAAATAGAATATGTCTACATTCCAACTGAACGTGGTTCGATAAACAAGATAAATGATGGTGTTTTTAATAAGTTGGTGAGAAAGTATCTAGAAATTTATACTTCGAATAGAGATACAATTTCTAGACATGTTAGAGATGCTAACCAGATGTTGCATAAAAACATATTATCCAAATTAGAAAAACTAATAGAATCTTTGTATTTTACAAAAGACGTAAGTGAGTTTAATATTGCTGCTCCAAACAAGACGGATTATTCTATTTTACTTGATAGTTTGAAGTTATCATTGATTTCCGATAATGGAGAATACTTTTTGGAAGAGTATGGTAGCGGAACTAGAAGTTTAGCAACGATTGCAATGTATAGAGCTAATGCTAAATTGAATGACAGAATAGTTATTTTAGGAATTGAAGAACCCGAGACCAACTTACATCCTCAGGCTCAGAAAAAATTAATTAATTCATTAATTAATTCTGTGGGTACTGAAGAAGTACAGGTTATTTTTACTACACATTCAACAGTATTAATTGATCAATTGAAACATGAAAATATCCTTCTTGTTAGAAAATCTAAAAGTTCAAAATCCAAATTAAATTCTGAAATAACTCAAATAAGTGATTCATTTTGGCAAAATTCAAATATTGAAGAGTTTAAGCATTATCAGTACTTTCATTATAAAAATAGTGATTTCTTCTTTTCTAAATATGTAGTTGTATGTGAAAGTAAAAATGATTGTCAAGTGATTGAAAAACTATTAAGAGATAAACTTGGCGAGTCGATATTAGATGTAAGTTTTTTAGATGCTGGAGGCAAGGAAAATATAAAGTATGCTTACTATTTATTACGTGAGTTACAGCTTCCATTCGTACTAATTGTAGATAAAGATTTCTTCTTTAACTATCAAATTAATAATAGACTTGAGGATAGTCGAGATTGTAGAACCGGACTTCCAAAGTATGACTATACAACATTAGCAGATAATCAGTTAATTGAAGAAATTTTTGGTGGTAATAAGAGTCGTCTATTAAATAAATCTAATTATCGAGATTTATTTAATATCATCTCCAGTAAAAATATTTTATCTATGAATTATTGCTTGGAAATGGATTTGACATGCTCTAAAAAAGCAAGAGAAGAATATTGTAGGATTCTAAATATTTCAAATTCTGATACAAAGAGATTTGAATTGTTAAGTAAAAAAAATGCAATAAAAAAAATAGGGACTTTGATGAAAGTTTTAGAAAAAATTCCTAATAGAAGTTTACCTGAAAGTTATCAAAAAATAGTAAACTATATTTTTAATGATATTAAAAAGTACATTTAAAAAATAGCAATTGCTAAATATTATAAAAAGAAAGGAACAAGGGTACCGTATTTCCTAAACTGAATACGGGATACGGACTTGGTCAAAAAGATAGTTTTTCCTAGAAGCAGTCGCTTCTTCGTCTAAACTCCTATTTTGACTGTGTCCGTTTAACGCCCTTAATATCTTAATCATGATCAACCGTTACTCTCGCCCCGAAATGGCGAACATTTGGAGTGAAGAAAATAAATACCGTGCTTGGCTTGAGGTGGAAATCTTGGCTGACGAGGCATGGGCTGAGTTGGGGGAAATCCCTAAGGAAGATGTGGCTTTGATTCGCGAGAAGGCGGACTTTGACATCGACCGTATTTTGGAGATTGAGCAAGAGACTCGCCACGATGTGGTAGCCTTCACACGTGCGGTTTCTGAGACGCTTGGTGAAGAGCGCAAGTGGGTCCACTATGGGTTGACTTCTACCGATGTGGTGGATACGGCCTATGGTTACCTTTATAAGCAGGCCAACGACATCATTCGTCGTGACCTTGAAAACTTCACCAACATCATCGCTGATAAGGCTAAGGAGCACAAGTTCACCATCATGATGGGTCGTACCCACGGTGTGCACGCTGAGCCGACAACTTTTGGTCTTAAATTGGCGACTTGGTACAGTGAAATGAAGCGTAACATCGAGCGTTTCGAGCATGCGGCTGCTGGTGTGGAAGCTGGTAAGATTTCTGGTGCGGTTGGGAACTTTGCCAACATCCCACCATTTGTAGAGCAATATGTTTGCGATAAACTTGGTATCCGTGCTCAGGAAATCTCTACACAGGTGCTTCCTCGTGACCTTCATGCTGAGTACTTTGCAGTTCTTGCTAGCATCGCGACTTCCATCGAACGTATGGCAACGGAAATCCGTGGTCTGCAAAAGTCTGAACAACGTGAAGTAGAAGAGTTCTTTGCCAAAGGTCAAAAAGGCTCTTCAGCAATGCCTCACAAACGTAACCCTATCGGTTCTGAGAACATGACAGGTCTTGCGCGTGTCATCCGTGGTCACATGGTGACAGCCTATGAGAACGTCGCTCTCTGGCACGAACGTGATATTTCTCACTCATCAGCTGAGCGTATCATCACACCAGATACAACTATTTTGATTGACTACATGCTCAACCGTTTTGGAAATATTGTCAAGAATTTGACGGTTTTCCCAGAAAACATGATCCGCAACATGAACTCTACGTTTGGTCTTATCTTTAGCCAGCGTGCTATGTTGACCTTGATCGAGAAAGGTATGACCCGTGAGCAAGCCTATGACTTGGTGCAACCAAAAACAGCCTACTCTTGGGATAACCAAGTAGACTTCAAACCGCTTCTAGAAGCAGATCCAGAAGTAACCTCACGCCTGACTCAAGAGGAAATCGACGAAATCTTCAACCCAGCATACTACACCAAACGAGTAGAGGATATCTTTGAACGTATCGGACTTGGTGACTAATCATAACAAAAAGCGAGATTCAATCTCGCTTTTTTGTATTCTTGTCGAAGAGGTTTAATCTTCTTTTCTCTTAGTCAGTCCGTAGGCTGCTAGTGTGGCCGTGAGTCCTACTGCGACCAAGCCTGCAGAGTCTTGACTTCCTGTTGCAGGGAGTTGTTTTTCATCTGCTTTGCTAGTAGTTGTTTCAGCTTGCTCAGCTTTCTCAACGGCAGTTCCGACTTCAACAACCTGAGCGACCGCTTCCTGCGATACCGCACTATTGACAAGGGTTCTTTCTTCCTTACCGTCAGCAGTAGTGCTGACAGAGTAGAAAATCGTACGACGACCATTTACACCAGTAACGACTACTTGCGTTTGTCCGAGTGGTAATTGCGGATTTTCACGTGTCACGGTAGTGAACGGAATATCTTCTTCTTGGATATCTAGTCTTGGTTTCGCTTCGGCAGCTGGAGCAAGGCCACTTTCATCCCCTTTGTGAGTAATAGGGGCACCGATTTCAACCACTTGGGTCACAGGTTCTTTGGTTACTTGGCTATCTAGAACAGTTTCTGTTTGTTTCCCATTTTCAGTAAGGACAGAGATGTAATGAGTGCGTTCGCCCTCTACACCAGGTGTGATGATTTTTTCCTGACTGGCTGGGAGGTTCGGATTTTCCTTCTTGATAACTTCAAATGGAATCTTTTCTGCTCTTGTGATGAGTTCCGGTTTGGTTTCAACATTGGCAGCTAGTTCATTTTCATCGAGGCTTCCTGAGTGGGTTGCTGCTGGTTTAAGGCCTAGGCGGGCTGCTTTGAGTTTGGCTACGAGAGCGTCTAACTCGGCTTGTTTGTTACGGTTGAGGTTGTAGTTGAGAGCTTCTTTAGCTGCATTTAGGGCATCCAAGCTTTCCTTGCTGTATCCATCCAAGTTTGCAGGGATTTGAGCAAGCTCCTCACGGAGTGCATTGTAGTTAGCGCGGAAGTAGTCTTTGTTATGGTCTGCAAAGGCAGTCATGAGTTCAAAGATTTCTTCTTCCTTGTACTCAGCGCTTGGTCTATCTGCCCAGATGGCAAGCATACTTCCAACTGTTGGAAGGTCTACCTCAGGATACTTGGTAGAAGCAAGCTGGTTAAATGGTGTTTTTTTAGTGTTTTCAATTGCTTTTTTGAGGAAACCACCACCATCTTCAGGTTTTTGACCGAGAATGTAGTACCAGTCTCCGTTGGTGTTAAGGAATTTGTAGCCTTTACTTGCCAGGTACTGAGGAGATGCAAGGTTGTAACCCCACCATCCCTTAGACCAGTAAGAGATGATGACATCCTTGTCAAACTCGACATCATCCTTGTCTTCATAGTAGAAACCATCGTTGAAGGCCATTGGTTGAAGGCCTCTTTCTTTGGCCATGGCAGCAAGGGTGTTAGAGTACTCAGCAAACTTGCCATAGAGTCCATACCATTTGAGGTAGTACCAGCCTTGAGCGTTGGTAGCATCATTGGCATATTCGTCTGTACCGTAGTTGAAAATCTTTGTCTTGCCTGCAAAGAAGTCCATGTACTTGCCGATGAGGGCTTTGACAAAGTTCATCGCCTCTTCGTTTTCAAGGTCCATGGTTGTTTTAGAAACCTTGTCAAAGTTGGCTTGAGGGTTCTTGATTCCAAGTTTTTCCATAGCGACGAGCATGGCATCCATGTGACCTGGGCTGTTGATTGCTGGGATGAGTCCGAGGCCTTTTGATTTTGCGTACTCGATCAATTCAGTGATTTCAGCTTGACTAAGAGTGGTTCCGTTTGGATCATCGTAGTAAGCTTTTGTCCCTTCGATGATAGCCTTCTTGACATCGTCACTTGCATAAGTTTTTCCGTTAGCTGTGATGGTCATGTCATCAAGGAGGAAGCGAAGTCCGTCATTTCCTAGGAGGAGATGCACATCAGAGTAGCCGAGCTCGCTCGCCTTGTCTACGATGCGCTTGAGTTGGTCAAGCGTGAAGTACTTACGTCCAGCGTCGATAGAAATCACCTTGTTCTTGGCAAGTTTTTCAACTTCGCGTTTCGCGTCTTCTTCTTTTTGAGCTTCTGGTGTGAAGGTCAAATTGCTGACTGCTTCTTGAAGTTTTGCGATTGCTTGGTCAATCGTGTCTTGTTGGGCACGGCTGAGGTTGCTATCGAGTGAGCGAATGGCTTTTTCAGCTTCTTTTACAGCTGCGACACTTTCTGCAGTATAGCGGTTAAGGTCTGTTGGGACTTCTTTCAGAGCTTGTTCAGCAGACTCATAGTCAGCTGCGAAGTATTCAGCATTGGCATTTGCGAAGCTACGCATAAGTTTGAAGAGGCGTGATGGTGAATAGCGTGCAGATGGGGTATCCGCCCAAGCAGCTACCATACCCCCGATGAACGGGATAGTAGCCCCATCAGATTTTGGTACAGAAGTGATTGGAGTGTTCTTGATACCATTGAGTCCTTGGTCGAGGTTGTACCAGCCTTGACCATCGGCATTTCGTCCGAGGACGTAGTACCAAGCATCATTGGTATTAAGGATTTGGTGGCCTTTTTCAACTAGAAGTTTAGAAGAAGCGACGTCGTATCCGCCCCATCCACCAGTCCACATAGAAACGATGATGTCTTTGTCAAAGGTTCCAAAGCTAGTGTCGCTATTATAGTAGATACCATCGTTAAAGGCCATTGGATTGAGGCCGTGAGATTTGACGATGCGAGCAAGGTCGTTGGCGTAGGCGATAAATTTATCATAACCCTTGTCAGGGAATCCATCTTCTGGATACCATTTATAGGCTTGAAGAACGCTCCAGCCTTTGGCGTTTGTAGCATCATTGGCGTACTCGTCCAGTCCGATATTGAAGATGTCAGATTTGCCAGCGAAGTAAGCAGCATACTTGTCGATCAGAGCTTTGGTAAATGCAACCGCTTCTTTGTTATCAAGGTCAACGGTACGAGCAGATTCCTTACCAAAGTAGTTGAAGTTCGGTTTTTGGATGCCTAGTTCTTTCATGGCATGCAAAATCGCATCCATGTGCCCAGGGCTATTAACAGTTGGGATTAATCCGATACCCTTATCTTTGGCATAGTTGATCAAGTCCGTCATCTGACTCTCTGTTAAATGGTTGCCGTTTGGATCTTTGTAGTAGGCATCGGTTCCGTTTTCAAGTGCACGTTTGACATCGTCACTTGCATAGGTTTTGCCATTGGCTGTGATTGTCATGTCGTCCAACATAAAACGCATGCCATCGTTTCCAACTAGTAAATGAAGATCAGTATAACCGTAGTGTTTGGCTTTGTCGATGATTTCTTTGAGTTGGTCTGGAGAGAAGTACTTGCGTCCAGCGTCGATTGAGATCATTTTTCTTTTTGCCAGTTTTTCATTTACCTGAGCTGCTCGTTCCGTGCTAGGAGTGGCTACTGCAGGTGTGACGGCTTCATTTTTCTTTTCTGAAGGAGTGCTTTCAGCAGGAGTTTCAGCTGGGGCAGGGCTTTCTTTCTCGGCAGTAGGAGATGGAGCAGCATTTTCTGTCACAACTGGTGCGCTTGACTCTTCTGTTTTTGGAGTAACTGTTCGAGGAACCTCCTGGTCTTCTTTGACCTCCTCTTTTACAGGTTTGTCAGCCTTTTCTTCCAGTTTTTCTGGAACCTTGGAGTCTACAGCTTCTTTGACTGCTTGTGGACTCTCCTGAATCGTTTGGACAGTTTCTTCAGCTGTTGGAGCTGGAGTAATTCCGTCGGCAGATACGACTTGGGCGCTAAAAGCAAATCCTATAAGTACAGAAGCCGCCCCAACCGCGTATTTACGGATGGAGAAGCGCTGTTTCTTTTCTAGTTTCATGACAAAACCTCCTTGTTATTACCATATATGATAGCGTTTACATAAAACCAATTTTATTTTATTATCTAAGGAGTAAAATGTCAAGTGGGTTTATATAAGAACTATAATAAATAGAGGAAATCATAAGATTTAGGAGAAATTTGCTAATAAGGGATAAAACAGAGGAAAAACCAAACGAAAATTTAACTTGTTTTTAGTAAAAATGCTACTAATTAAATAAGAGCCCTTCATAGCGTTTTCACAACTTCTTTCTCGTGCTATAATGAATAGAGAAAAAGCCTGAGCTAGGCTCAGGCTTTTTCTTAATGACCTCGGTTACATGAGATGAATTTGATTTTGTAGTAGTCTGCTCGCTTATAAGTTTCACTATAGGCAAGGACTTGGCCAGTGGCCTCAAGTTTTGTGGTCTTGGTTTGGAAGACAGTTGGGAATTGTGTATCGATTCCAAGTACAGAAGCAGCGTGCTCTGGTGTTGGAAAGGCGATCTCATTGATTTCCTCAAAATGCTCATCACTCATGTGAATGCGGTAATCCAATTTGAAACGTTTATAGATAGAACTATAATAATCAAGATTTGGATAGTTAGCATTGATATATTGTTCAGGAACATAAGATGTGTGGTAGATGTATGTAACGTCATTTGTTTGACGAATACGTTCAATCTTATAGTAGAATTGATCTCCACGTAGGCCGAGTTTCTCTAAATATTCAAGCTTGTTTCCGCGCTCGATAGAAAGGACAGTAACTTTATCGTCTTTTGTTTCAAAGATTTCAACATCTGAAAACTCAACGAGTTTGTGCTTACGTGCACGTGAAACGAAAGTTCCTTTACCTTGTTGACGGACAATATAGCCGTCTTTTGCAAGGTCATTCAAAGCACGAACAACGGTGATCGAACTAACATCGTACATTGCGATCAATTCGGCTTCTGTATAAAATTTATCTCCACTCGCAAATTGACCTGAGATGATTTTGTTTTTTAATTCATCTTTAATATATTGGTATTTTGGAATAGCCATAATTTCACCTCAATTCTCTTTCTCCAACCTTGATTTTACCACAAATACTGAGAAAATAGTAGTATTAAGGTAAAAAAATTAAAATAATCGACTAAAGATGTTATGTTACATGTAAAAAATTTCATTTTCTAGCCTTGTGAATTATCATACATAAAAAAACGACTTTCATGCGATTTTTTGATAGTTTCGGTAAACGGTAAGTAAAAAAATAGAAAAATTTTAAAGAATTTTCTAAAACCTATTGACAAATGCAAAAGATTTGATTATATTTAATATTATAATAAATGAAAGCGCAAACTTAATTAGTCAGAGGTAGTAACATGACAAGATTTAAAATTGAGGACGATTTCTATTTAGATGGAAAACCGTTCAAGATTTTGTCCGGCGCCATTCATTATTTTAGGATTCCAGCAGAGGATTGGTATCATTCTCTCTATAACTTAAAGGCGCTTGGCTTTAATACAGTCGAGACCTATGTGGCTTGGAATTTACACGAACCTGTTGAAGGGGAGTTTGATTTTGAAGGTGCCAGAAATTTGGAGAGATTTCTTCAAATTGCACAAGATCTGGGTCTCTATGCCATTGTACGCCCGTCTCCATTTATCTGTGCGGAATGGGAATTTGGTGGCTTGCCGGCTTGGCTCTTGACAAAGGACATGCGAATTCGCTCGTCCGACCCGGCCTACATCGAGGCTGTTGCTCGCTATTATGACCAATTATTGCCAAGGCTTGTGCCTCGCTTGTTGGATAATGGTGGAAACATTCTTATGATGCAAGTCGAAAATGAATATGGCTCTTATGGAGAAGATAAGTCTTATCTACGAGCAATTCGGAAATTGATGGAAGACCGAGGGATTGATTGCCCACTCTTTACTTCAGATGGCCCATGGAGGGCTACTCTGAAAGCCGGAACCTTGATCGAAGACGATCTCTTTGTGACAGGAAACTTCGGTTCTAAAGCTCCGTACAACTTTTCACAGATGCAGGAATTCTTTGATGAGCATGGCAAGAAATGGCCCCTCATGTGTATGGAATTCTGGGATGGTTGGTTCAACCGTTGGAAAGAACCCATCATCACACGGGATCCTAAAGAATTGGCAGAAGCTGTTCGAGAGGTATTGGAGCAAGGCTCTATCAACCTTTACATGTTCCATGGTGGAACAAACTTTGGTTTCATGAATGGCTGCTCGGCTCGAGGAACTCTGGATTTGCCACAAGTCACATCATACGACTATGATGCCCTTCTCGATGAAGAAGGAAATCCAACTGCTAAATACTTAGCAGTCAAGAAGATGATGGCAACCCACTTCCCAGAGTATCCACAGTTGGAACCACTCTATAAGGAAAGCATGGATATAGGGTCCATTCCATTGGTCGAAAAAGTTTCCTTGTTTGAAACTCTGGATAGTCTCTCTAGTCCTACTGAAAGCCTCTATCCAAAAGCGATGGAAGAACTTGGTCAAAGTTATGGCTACCTTCTCTACCGCACGGAGGCAAGTTGGGATGCAGAAGAGGAACGTCTCCGTATCATCGATGGACGTGACCGAGCCCAACTCTTTGTAGATGGTCAATGGATTGCTACTCAATACCAGACAGAGATTGGTGAAGACATCTACTGTCAGGGCAACCGAGAAGGCTTTTCAGAGATTGACATCTTGATTGAAAATATGGGGCGTGTCAACTACGGTCATAAGTTCTTGGCAGATACGCAGCGTAAAGGAATTCGAACAGGTGTCTGCAAGGATCTACATTTCTTATTGAATTGGAAACAATATCCACTGCCACTGGATAATCCTGAGAAAATTGATTTTTCAAAAGGATGGATAGAAGGACAACCAGCCTTTTACGCTTTCGACTTTACTGTTGAAGAGCCGAAGGATACCTACTTAGAATTGTCTGAGTTTGGTAAGGGAGTTGCCTTTGTCAACGGGCGTCACCTAGGGCGTTTCTGGAACGTCGGCCCGACCCTCTCACTTTATATCCCTCATAGTTATCTCAAGGAAGGTGCTAACCGCATCATTATCTTTGAAACTGAGGGCGAATATAAAGAAGAGATTCATTTAACTCGTAAACCTACACTAAAACACATAAAGGGGGAAAACTTATGACAATTGTAGGATGCCGTATCGATGGACGTTTGATCCACGGTCAAGTAGCCAATCTTTGGGCTGGAAAACTAAATGTTTCACGCATTATGGTTGTAGACGACGAAGTTGTTAACAACGATATTGAAAAGAGTGGTTTGAAACTTGCGACACCACCAGGTGTGAAACTCAGTATCTTGCCAGTTGAGAAAGCAGCAGCAAATATCCTTGCTGGTAAATACGATAGCCAACGTCTCTTTATCGTTGCACGTAAACCAGACCGTTTCCTTGGTTTGGTCGAAGCAGGTGTTCCGCTTGAAACACTCAACGTCGGCAATATGTCTCAAACACCAGAAACTCGCTCTATCACACGTTCTATCAACGTGGTAGACAAGGATGTGGAAGATTTCCACAAACTAGCAGAAAAAGGTGTGAAACTCACTGCTCAAATGGTTCCAAATGATCCAGTTTCAGACTTTTTGAGCTTATTAAAATAGGAAAAAATTTTTAGGAGGTCATTGTTATGATACAATGGTGGCAAATTTTACTTCTCACTTTGTACTCAGCTTATCAAATCTGTGATGAGTTGACAATCGTTTCATCTGCAGGTTCCCCTGTATTCGCTGGTTTCATTACTGGTTTGATCATGGGAGATGTGACAACTGGTTTGTTTATCGGTGGTAGCTTGCAGTTGTTCGTTCTCGGGGTTGGTACCTTCGGTGGTGCTTCTCGTATCGACGCAACTTCTGGTGCGGTTCTTGCAACAGCATTCTCTATCTCTCAAGGTATTGATACAGACCTTGCGATCACAACAATCGCTGTACCAGTAGCAGCACTTTTGACATACTTCGACGTTCTTGGACGTATGACAACTACTTTCTTTGCACACCGTATTGATGCTGCGATCGAACGCTTTGACTACAAAGGTATCGAACGCAACTACCTACTTGGTGCGCTTCCATGGGCTCTTTCTCGTGCCCTTCCAGTATTCTTCGCTCTTGCTTTTGGTGGTGCTTTCGTACAATCAGTAGTAGACCTTGTTAAAGAATACCAATGGGTTGCAGACGGTTTGACACTTGCAGGACGTATGCTTCCAGGTCTCGTATTTGCAATCTTGCTTCGTTACCTTCCAGTTAAACGTAACCTTCACTACCTTGCAATGGGATTCGGTTTGACAGCTATGTTGACTGTTCTTTACTCATATGTAACAGGTCTTGGTGGAGCTGTTGCGGGTATCCTTGGTACTCTTCCTGCTGATGTTGCTGAAAAGATTGGCTTTGCTAACAACTTCAAAGGTTTGTCTATGATCGGTATCTCTATCGTAGGTATCTTCCTTGCAGTTGTTCACTTTAAGAACAGCCAAAAAGTAGCTGTAGCAGCACCTTCTACACCATCAGAAAGTGGGGAAATTGAAGATGACGAATTCTAATTACAAATTAACAAAAGAAGATTTTAATCAAATCAACAAACGTAGCTTGTTTACTTTCCAATTAGGTTGGAACTACGAACGTATGCAAGCTTCTGGTTACCTTTACATGATCTTGCCTCAATTGCGTAAAATGTATGGGGATGGAACTCCTGAATTGAAAGAAATGATGAAAGTTCATACTCAATTCTTCAATACTTCACCATTCTTCCACACAATTATCGCTGGTTTTGACCTTGCCATGGAAGAAAAAGATGGTGTGGGTTCAAAAGATGCTGTTAACGGTATCAAGACAGGTTTGATGGGACCATTCGCTCCTCTTGGAGATACAATCTTTGGTTCACTTGTACCTGCTATCATGGGATCTATCGCAGCAACTATGGCTATCGCTGGCCAACCATGGGGTATCTTCCTTTGGATCGCAGTTGCAGTTGCTTATGACATCTTCCGTTGGAAACAATTGGAATTTGCCTACAAAGAAGGGGTTAACCTTATCAACAACATGCAAAGTACCTTGACAGCTTTGATTGACGCTGCATCTGTACTTGGTGTCTTCATGATGGGTGCTCTTGTAGCAACAATGATCAACTTTGACATTTCTTACAAATTGCCAATCGGTGAAAAGATGATTGACTTCCAAGACATCTTGAACTCAATCTTCCCACGCTTGCTTCCAGCAATCTTTACTGCCTTTATCTTCTGGTTGCTTGGTAAGAAAGGTATGAACTCTACTAAAGCGATCGGTATCATTATCGTTCTTGCAGTAGGTCTTTCATTCATCGGTAAATTCTTGCTTGGAATGGGCGCATAATTTATGAGTAAATCATTAATTTTGGTGAGTCATGGTCGTTTCTGTGAAGAACTTAAAGGTAGCACAGAAATGATCATGGGTCCACAGGACAACATTCATGCAGTGGCTCTTCTTCCAGAAAATGGTCCAGAAGAATTTACTGCAAAATTTGAAGCTGCTATCGAAGGATTGGATGATTTCCTAGTCTTTGCGGACCTTCTCGGTGGTACACCATGTAACGTGGTAAGCCGTTTGATCATGGAAGGTCGCGACATTGAACTCTACGCAGGGATGAATCTTCCAATGGTGATTGAATTTATCAATGCAAGCCTTACAGGTGCAGATGCGGATTATAAGAGCCGTGCTGCAGAAAGCATCGTAAAAGTCAACGACCTGTTAGCGGGCTTCGATGATGACGAAGATGAATAAGATGTGACTTAGAGCATCTTATATAGAATATACATGGGAATGGGAGTCACTCCCATTCCCATATTTTCAATAGGAATGAAACAACAATAGATTAGAGGAACTCTATGCTAAATTACACAAAAGAAGAATTACTTGAACTGGGTGCAGAAATCACGACTCGTGAGATCTACCAACAGCCTGATGTATGGAAAGAAGCTTTTGAAGCCTATCAAGCAAAACGGGAAGAAATTGCAGCATTCCTACAAGGAATCGCTGATAAACATGACTATATCAAGGTCATCTTGACGGGTGCTGGTACTTCTGCTTATGTGGGAGATACCTTGGTACCTTACTTTAAGGAAGTCTATGACGAACGCAAATGGAATTTCAATGCTATTGCAACAACAGATATCGTTGCCAATCCAGAAACTTATTTGAAAAAAGATGTGGCGACTGTCCTTGTTTCCTTTGCTCGTAGTGGAAATTCACCTGAAAGTGTGGCAACGGTTGATTTGGCTAAAGCCTTGGTGGATGACCTCTATCAAGTGACCATTACATGTGCTGCAGAAGGGAAATTGGCTCTTCAGGCTCATGGCGATGATCGCAATCTTTTGCTCTTGCAACCAGCTGCTTCCAATGACGCTGGATTTGCCATGACTTCTAGCTTTACGTCTATGATGCTAACAGCTCTCTTGGTCTTTGATCCTACAGAATTTGCTGTGAAAGCTGAACGTTTTGAAGTTGTGTCTAGCCTTGCCCGCAAAGTTCTAGACAAGGCAGCAGATGTTAAAGAGCTTGTAGACCTTGACTTTAACCGCGTTATCTACCTGGGCGCTGGTCCTTTCTTTGGACTTGCTCATGAAGCTCAGCTCAAGATTTTGGAATTAACAGCTGGTCAAGTGGCGACTATGTATGAAAGCCCAGTCGGCTTCCGTCACGGTCCAAAATCTCTGATCAACGAAGATACAGTTGTTTTGGTCTTTGGTACTACGACAGACTACACTCGCAAGTATGACTTGGACTTGGTTCGTGAAGTTGCTGGTGACCGTATTGCTCGTCGTGTTGTGCTTTTGAGTGATCAAGCCTTTGGTCTTGAAAATGTCAAAGAAGTGGCCCTTGGCTGTGGCGGTGTCTTGAACGATATTTACCGTGTCTTCCCTTACATCGTTTATGCTCAACTCTTTGCTCTATTGACTTCGCTTAAAGTGGAAAACAAACCAGATACACCGTCTCCTACAGGTACCGTAAACCGTGTGGTACAAGGTGTGATTATTCATGACTATCAAAAATAAGGAAGTATCTATGAGTAAATTACAATTAAGTCCCAAAAAAGTAGCTTGCTTACAAAAACTCTCTGACGAGAATGGCATTATCTCAGCTCTTGCCTTTGACCAACGTGGCGCTTTGAAACGCCTCATGGCTCAATACCAAACAGAAGAGCCAACAGTGGCTCAAATGGAAGAACTCAAAGTATTGGTAGCAGATGAATTGACTAAATACGCATCCTCTATGCTTCTTGACCCAGAGTATGGTCTTCCAGCTACAAAAGCGCTTGATGCCAATGCTGGTCTTCTCCTTGCTTATGAGAAAACGGGTTATGACACAACTAGCACTAAACGCTTGCCTGACTGCTTGGATGTTTGGTCTGCCAAACGCATCAAAGAACAAGGTGCAGATGCTGTCAAGTTCTTGCTTTACTATGACGTAGACAGCTCTGATGAACTCAACCAACAAAAACAAGCCTATATCGAACGCATCGGTTCAGAGTGTGTGGCAGAAGACATTCCTTTCTTCCTTGAGATCTTGGCTTACGATGAAAAGATTGCTGATGCAGGTTCAGCAGAATACGCAAAAGTGAAGCCACACAAGGTTATCGGTGCTATGAAAGTCTTCTCAGACCCACGCTTCAACATCGATGTTTTGAAAGTGGAAGTTCCAGTCAATGTGAAATACGTTGAAGGCTTTGGTGATGGAGAAGTCGTTCATACGCGCGAAGAAGCAGCAGCCTTCTTCAAAGCTCAAGACGAAGCAACAAATCTTCCTTACATCTACTTGAGTGCGGGTGTATCAGCTAAACTCTTCCAAGAAACGCTTGTCTTTGCCCACGAATCAGGCGCAAACTTCAACGGTGTTCTTTGTGGACGTGCAACATGGGCTGGATCAGTTGAAGCCTACATCAAAGACGGTGAGGCAGCAGCTCGTGAATGGCTACGCACAACTGGATTTGAGAACATTGACGAACTCAACAAGGTTCTTCAAACAACAGCGACTTCATGGAAAGAACGTGTGGAAGCATAAAACAAGTATAGAAGAATCCCTTTTTGTTAAGAAAATACTTAAGGTTTTGTGACAAAGGATTCTGAAAATAAAACTACAACCATAGATGGTGCATACACTCTCTATGGTTTGTTTACTTAAGAGAAATGGATCAAAGGAGAGAAGAATGAAAGCATACACAGAGCGTGTATTTGGAAATCATGAGGGCAAGGATGTCTTGGCCTATCGCTTTGAGACTGATGGTGGTTACCAGCTTGAAGTTATGACTTATGGTGCGACCATCTTGCGCTATGTCACGCCTGACAAGGCTGGGAATTTTGCCAATGTGATTTTGGGCTTTGATGATTTTGATAGCTATGTAGGCAATAGTCCCAAGCATGGAGCAAGTGTAGGTCCTGTAGCGGGCCGTATTGCAGGTGCGACATTTGAGCTCAATGGTCAGACCTATAATCTTGAAGTCAACAACGCTAGCAACTGTAACCACAGTGGTTCAACAGGTTGGGATTCGAGCTTGTTTGAATTGGTAGAAGTGAGCGACCATGGCTTAACCCTCTACACAGAGCGTACAGACGGAACAGGGGGATTCCCTGGTAATCTCAAGATCTGGATCAGCTACCACTTGGAAGAAACTGGCGCCTACGAAGTCAGCTATAAGGTGACGACAGATCAGGATACGCTTGTCAATCCAACTAATCACAGCTACTTCAACTTGTCTGGTGATTTCACGCAGACAATTGACCGCCATGTCTTCCAGCTAAATACCGAGGGCATTTACCCAATTGCTCCGGACGGTGTTCCGGCTAAGACTCCAGATGCTACTCGTGATGTGGTTAAACACATCTACAATGGTGCTTTGTTGAAGGACATCTTTGAAGAGGAAGATGAGCAAATCCAGTTGGTATCTGGTTTGGATCACCCATTTGCTCTTCCTGCCGGTCATGACAATGCTGGTTTCCTTTATGACCAAAACTCAGGTCGTTTCCTGCTGTTCAAGACAGAGGCCCCTTGCTTTGTGGTCTACACAGCAAACTTTGTAGATGAGAGTGTCATCATAGCTGGTCAGCCAATGCTGCAACACAATGGGATTGCCCTTGAAGCGCAAGCTTTACCAGATGCCATTCACAGTGACCTTAAAGACCAAGTCATTCTCAAAGCAGGGGAAACTTTCACAAGCAAAACTCGTTATGAGCTTGTTGTAAAATAAAAAGAAGAGCTGGTTCCCAGCTCTTTTGAGTTGTCTTCGTTGACATTTTATCTCAATAGTGTATAATTGATGTAATAAACAAAGTTACAACAAACAAAAGGAGACACCCTATGACTTATGCATACCAAAGCCACATTTACCTAGCAGAGGCGGTTTTAAATGTCAAGGACTTGACGAGTCAAACGGCTTTTTATCATCAGATTATTGGCTTGGAGATTTTATCCCAAACAGAGACAGAAGCGATTTTGGGACTTGGTCGAAAAGCCTTGGTTCACTTGATTCAGGCAGAAAAGGCTGGCGGAGTAAGGGAGCATTATGGGCTCTACCATCTGGCGATTTTGTTGCCAACACGAAAAGCTTTGGCAGATGTCTTAAAACACCTAAGTGACTTGCGGATTCCTCTGGTCGGGGGTGCAGATCATGGATACAGTGA
>NZ_KQ970237.1:84000-93991 GCF_001579025.1 Streptococcus oralis | reverse complement strand
CGGATTCCTCGTGGTCGGGGGTGCAGATCATGGATACAGTGAAGCCCTTTATCTAGAGGATTTGGAAGGAAATGGCATTGAACTCTACCGTGATAAGCCAGTGTCTTCATGGGATATTCGAGAAGACGGCCGCATTATCGGTGTGACCGAAGCCCTTGCGGCACAGGACATCTATGAGTTAGGAGAAAAGGTGGATCCCTTTATCCTAGCTGAAGGGACGAGAATGGGGCATATCCATCTATCGGTTAAGGATAGTCACGCAGCAAGTCAGTTCTATCAAAAGGTGTTAGGGCTAGAAGATAAATTTAGCATTCCTAGTGCTAGTTGGATAGCGGCTGGTCAGTACCATCACCACCTGGCTGTCAACGAATGGGCTGGAAAAGGGCTGGCTCCGCGTGAGCAAGGCTTGCCAGGCTTGGCCTATTATGTCCTTGAGGTAGAAAGCAAGGAAGAACTCTTGAACATCGTTAAGCAAGCACAAGAGCTAGAAGCACCGATCAAGTGGTTAAATTTGAGTGAGTTGGATCTTGTAGATCCAGATGGGATTGTGACTCGCATTCGCTTGGCACGATGAAACGAGGAAAACACATTATTTATTTTAGAGACATAGAAAAAGGCGGACAAGCTCGTATTCTGTTTTTAGAATGCGGACTTGTTCGCTTTTTTATGGAATGACGAAGCCTTTCTTGTCTTTAGCAATGGTATCTGCCGGGGATATTTTCCCTTTTCTGGGGGTTCATGCTATAATACTAATAAACTTTTCTTTCTCTAGGAAGGCAAATGCCCAAAATCAGCTAGAATGCTGGCAATCGTTGTCACGATGCTTTTAAGAGAAAGTAGGACTCTGTTTGAACATCCGTATTGAGTTTAGGAGACGGGAAATAAGATGGACACAAGTGTAAAAAATTTAATCAGTATGGGGCCTCTGGAGGACTATTTTATCTATTATGATCTGAAGAATCAAGTATTCTACAGTGTAAAACAAGGCATGAATTATTCAGCCATTGCAGCCCCTATTGCAATCTATTTCTTCCAACGGTTGTCAAAGTTGCTCAACCAAACCTTTGGAGATGTCTCATCCCCTTTTAATCAAATCTTCTTTATCTTGATGTCTCTGTTTTTAATTTTCGGGACCATTCTCCTTGCCAAATCTACCCGACGCAACATGAAGACAGATAGATTTAGAAAAGTCCGGCTCACAAAAGCCAATATCAAAACACTTAGGAGAAAATCTAGATGGACCGTCCTAGTTGAGATTTTTTGTTTTCTCATGATTCTGTTTTCCATCTATCGCTATTTTACCTACTCCGATTTTCAATTTTTGATTATTTATATGTTAGGGATATTTTCCCTTGTTTATATGGTCTATGAATTTCAGATGAAAACGCGCAAACGACTGTTCAAAGAGCTGATGGAGGCATTACAGGACGATAGCCGAGGAAAAGAGGGAGAAATGTAAGATGAGAAAAATCATTTATATAGGACAAGGAAACCAGCAATCCGTCTACTATAACACAAGGACGAGAGAGGCTTTAGCGACAGAATCTAGCGCCTCGTCAGAAACCGACGGTGCCATCAGTTCAAAGAAATCCAAGTGGCCTTGGGTTGTCTTCTTTGTTTTCTTGCTAGTTACTATTATCGGTATTTGGATTCGTTCCTTGCTAGCGCCCTTTAGATTGAGTGAGTGGATGGCACCTATCCATCTAGCCGCAATCCTTTTCGTTTTTATCGGAAGTGTTTATGGATTTGAAAAACTGTTCTACAGTGGGGCTAAGTCGCTTGTCCCAGCAAGTGAAGAGCAGTTTAAAGAAGCAGTTGAAAGTAGTAAATTTTGGAAAAAATCTCCGGATAAGGAACCAACAGTCGATAAAATCATCTTGTATCTATTTGTTATCCTCGTTCTTCTATTTGTTTTTGTTATTGTTGTGTTCTTTGCCATACCTGGGACCTTCCTTCCCTACTATGAACATGAATGGTTTGAGCCGTCCATGTTCATGGTGCCAATCGGAGCAACGATCGTCCCAATTAGTGTCGTACTGCTCTTATTTCAAAACAACCCTATCCGCTGGCTCTTAGCCGTACGAAAATACAAGCAGGGAAAAGTGATATTTAGGGAGAAGAAGAACTAGAAACACGAGAGAAACGCTATTACCATTAACAGTGGTTGGTGATGTTTTATCAACAACCTATGATAAAATTGAAGTTTCTGATTATAGTGATTGGTGGAAACTGTGGTGATTTTATATGAGAAAAATAATTTTTATTGGACAGAGCGGTAATAAGGCCGTTTACTATAATACGCGAACGAGAGAAGCTCTTGTAGCAGATAAGAGTGCCTTGTTAAATACAGAAGGGGCTAGGAAGACCAATAGGGTTATCATTCCTTTGATGTTTGCTTTTGTTTTTTTTGGCATTATTGGAGGATTAGTAGCTATACCTGCATTTTCAGGTTTTCGATATAGCAGCTGGATGGTCCCGCCGTATATCGCTGCCCAGTTCTTTGTCTGCTTTGGATTTATATGGATGATGGAAGAGGCCTTGTATAAAGAGGTGAAACAGGTTCAAGGGGCAAGTTCTCAACAGTTTGCGAAAGCCGTTTATTCAAATCTGCTTTGGGAAAATTTTAGTGAGAAAAAAGCGACGTTTGGGAAGATGTTTATTTTTATGATTGTCATGTTATTAGTTTTTATGACTACTATAGTAATATTTGTTGCTACTATCCCAAGTATTATTGACTCATTCAATAAGCAAGAGACATTTGATATACAAATCTTTTTCTCGCTTTTAGCAGGCCTCTTTCCAGCTGTTTCTTATTTGTTATTATTCCAAAACAACCCTATCCGCTGGCTCTTAGCTGTGCGGAAGTATGAGCAGGGGAAAGTGATATTTAGGGAAGAAATAGAAAAGAGGGAATGATAATGTCACAAGAGAGATATTTGCAGATCAAAAAAGAGCATCAAGTTCGTAAGTTTGTGGGGCGTTTCCTCTTCATCCTTCTCGCTATCCTCGATGTTCTACTGGTATCAAGTCATTCCAATTATGTCCCGCTTATAACGGTGGCTATGGTAACGATTGTGCCTTTTAATCATTTTCTACTTGGTCCTCTTAGGAGACAGAAAAAAGCCATAGAAAAAGAGCATCCAGAATGGAAAATACTCAGTACAAAGGGAGTAAAGGTTCCCTCGGCTGAAGCTAATAAAAGAACTTTTGCTGGCATTGGGATCTTGATGGCCTTGCTGCTGTCTTTTGGGCTATTCTATAAACCTGTGAAACAGCCGAACGTCCAAGTAAACAAGCCGCCTAAGGTTGATTCTAAAACGCCTGAAACGTCCAAGCCTTCTGAGTCTGAGTCGTCCAGCTCTTCTAAGACCAAAGAATCCAGTTCCCCAGAGTCGAAATCCTCGTCTTCGACTGAACAAAGTTCTAAATCCGAAAGTTCAGGAACAAAACCGTCAAAAAGCGAATCCAATAATCCTTATTACCAGATTCCAGGACTTACTGACGAACAGGTGAGAGATATCATATCAAAATCGGTGAAAGATTTGAGAGAAAAACAGTCAAAAGAAAAATCCGAAGAGTAGACTCGAGGACATCGATGTCCTTTCTGGATGAGTTAGTTTTAAGATTTTACTGTATAAAATAACAGGAGGAGTTCATATGAATAAAGAAGTGATTGGTTTGATAGTTGGGACAATCGTCATCTTCCTATCTTTTGTATTTGTGTGTGGGACCTTTCTTTTCCTCTATCTTCGAGATCAGAAGTTGGTCCGCCTTGCCAAGTCATCCGTACAGGGAACGGTTATCGGCTATAGCCGTTTTCGTGAGGGGTATCCACCTATCGTCGAATACACGGTGGATGGGATTTCTTATAAGAAAACTTTGCAGTATTTTATGTTTAAAACGGTCACAATTCCGTGGGGGACTACTAAATTTTTAAAGGACTATACAAGAGAAGATATGCTGGCACCTTCGATCACTCGCTACAGCAACTCCTTTGTTTCTTTCAAACGCTTGATGCAGACCCCATTTCCCCCTTCATTCGGAGCTGACAGTCTGGTATGATCCAGACAAGCCGACCAGGGCCTATGTCGAACGTTACAGCGGAATGGACAAGTTTTACAAGTGGTTTGGTATCGGATTTGGGCTGGCTCTAGTTATAGTCTATGGGATAGTGATCCTAGCCTTTTTGTCCAATTTGTCCAAGATATACGCATAAAGGTCAGTTGGTTGAAAGGAAACGTGACTTCCCATCGAGCTTCAAGGAGGACAGAGTTTCTTTTCCATTTCCATGCTTATCAATCTTTTCTATCTGATACAGAGGAGAGGTTGCCTCCTACAAATACAGACAGGAAGTGAATTTTGACAAAGCCCCTTATTCGAGATATAATGAAGAAAAAGTGACCAAGGATAAATTAATGACAAACTCAAAGTATATAACACGCCTGAAACGTTCAGAGGGTCAGTTGCGTGGGATTCAAAAGATGATTGAAGAAGATCGTGACTGCGCAGATATTGTTACGCAGTTGACAGCAGTGAAATCTAGCGTTGAGCGCGTGATTGAGATGATCATTACTGAAAATCTCACAGGCTGTATCAACCAACCACTAGACGACCCCGAGGCTCAAAAGGAACGCCTAGAAAAGGCCATCCGATACCTGATTAAACGGAAATAAACTAATTTGCTATTGATAAACAATGCAGACAAAGGTATTTAAGTTTGTTCCGACAAAAAAATCATGTTGGACAAACGGCTGAGTTTCCCCAATACCAATGAGAAGACCTCTTTTTAGATACCATCAATGTGCTTCGTTTTTTAGAAGTGACGAACTACGAGCCCTATATCAGTGGGTTGCAGAAATGAAAAAAACCGATTAAGGAACTTAATCGGTTTTTTCATTATTCTACTTGACCGGGCCAAGCATTCATACCACCTTCTACATTGATAACGGTGAGGCCTTGGGCGCTTAGAAATTCACAAGCAGATGCGGAGCGTACTCCACCTTGACAGATGATATGGTATTCCTGGTCAGGCTTGAGTTCTTTGTAACCTTGCTCCAAGGTACTTAACGGAAGATTTTTGGCACCTGGTGCATGTCCTGCTTGGAATTCATGCACTTCACGTACATCGATAAGGTTTAGATTTTCATTTAGATATTTTTCATAAAAGTCAGCCATGCTGATACTCGTTTCCATATTTGACTCCTTCTGGATTAGACATTTTATATTGTGAATAAGCGCTATCAGGGTTTTGGACGGTAAATCCTGCTTGTTTGAGGATACGCTCTGCGATATAGCTGCGCAAACCACTGTGGCAGCTAACGATGTAGGCTTGGTTCTTGTTCAGTTCGTCCAAGCGTTCCCGTAGTTCGTTTAGGGGGATGTGGATGGTGTCAACCTTAAGTCGACCACTTTGGAATTCGCCACTGGTCCGCACGTCAAGGAATTTCTTTCCTTTGGCCAGTTCGTCTTCGAGCTGGTACCATTGAACGTTGTCGCTGAGACCTTCGATAAGGTTCAAGGCTGCGTAGCCAATTATTTTATGCTTCTAGATGACCTTGCCTGTCCAAGCGCTCATACCGCCTCGGACATTGATGACATCGTAGCCTTTTTTCTTTAGCTTCTTCGCAGCTAGTTTGCTTCGCACACCAGAATGACAAATGACATAAAGTGTTTCTTTTGTTGCTGGTGTATAGGAACCAATTTCAGTTAGAGGGACATTCTTGGCATTTTTAATATGACCTCTACGGAATTCCATAGGCGTCCGAACATCCAGTAGCTGAATCGGTTCTCTGAGTTTAGCTTCTAATTCGTTGGTAGAAATACTGTCAATTTTTGTAAATAAGTGAAACATAGGCACCTCCTAACATACCCTTATGGGGTATATTAAACCATGAAGTCAAGCTTTTGTCAAGCAAGTTGTTTTGACTTGGGATGGGATTGGTTTTGAGAGTTTAGAAAGCAGGCTATTCTTGACCTTTCAAAGGCTTTTTGATATGATGGGTCCAAATTAAGTGTGAGGTGATAAGATGACTAGCGAATACCAGAAAATGATAGCAGGGGAGCCCTATCATCCGTTTGATCCCGAGTTGCGGACCTTGGCTCAGACAGCACGTCAGAAGCAGGCGGATTTCAACCAGGAGTTAGATCCCTTGAAAGGGGCGGAGATTATCAAGACTTGGTTTGGTTCAACTGGGGAAAATCTCTATGTCAATCCACGCCTGGTGGTCGATTATGGAGTCAATATCCATCTAGGGGAAAATTTTTATTCTAATTGGAATTTGACCATGCTGGATGTTTGTCCGATTCGCATCGGGAACAACGCCATGCTTGGCCCCAACTGTCAGTTTTTAACCCCACTCCATCCACTGGATCCGGATGAACGCAATTCAGGGGTCGAATACGGCAAGCCCATCACCATCGGTGACAATTTCTGGGCTGGAGGTGGCGTCATTGTCCTTCCTGGAGTGACACTAGGAAATAATGTCGTTGCTGGAGCAGGAGCCGTGATTACCAAGTCCTTTGGAGACAATGTCGTCCTAGCTGGCAATCCTGCGCGTGTTATCAAGGAAATCCCAGTAAAAGAAAACTAAAAAGAACAGCTTGGGCTGTTCTTTTTATAATCTTTATCTTAGTCTTATAGATTTTTCTTTTTTGGCTTTTTGGGTTAGAGTGACATCGCACTTGGGGATGTTGCTTTTAAAAACTATTAAATGCATTTTAGTACTCTCAAATTGTTTCTAGTAGCCTTTTCAAAAGAATACTGAGCGAAACTGAATTTAAGGAAACTTTCAGAAAAGTTTTAGTTTCGTTTCAGAAATCTTCTGTAGACTGTCTAGCTATATCATACGAAGGAGAGGAAAAAGGTATGAAATCAAAAAAATGGGCCCTACTCGTAACGAGTTTAACGGCAATGGTGCTGATGGCAGCATGTGCCCAGTCAACAACTACATCTAATACCAATGCAACGACAAATAGTGCCACAACAACTGCAACAAAGACAAACCAATCATCCTATTTTACAGAGAAGGACAATGATACTTCTTATGATGAAAGCACAGCTTCTAAGATTGAGCTATCTGGCTCATCTGCAAACGTCTCTGGAGATGGGGTGACAGTCTCTGAATCAACAGTGACCATCACAAAATCTGGGACCTATGTGATTTCAGGTCAGTCTGACGGAGTGCAGATCAAGATCGAGGCAGATAAGTCTGCAGATGTTCATCTAGTCCTAAAAGGTGCGACCATGACCAATACCAATGCAGCGATATCTGCGACATCAGCTGGTCATGTCTACTTGACTCTAGCAGAGGGAACTACCAACAGTCTCTCTGACTCAAGCTCTAACAGCGATGAAAAGGCTGACGCAGCTCTCTTTTCTAAGGTGGATTTGACCATTAACGGGAAAGGAACTCTCAATGTAGATGGCAAGAAGAACAATGGTATCAAGGCCAATGACACTCTCCACATCACGGGTGGAATCTATAACATCACAGCAGTTGGCGATGCCTTTAATGTCAATGATGAACTCAACATCACTGGTACGACCATGACTATCGATGCCAAGGAAGATGGCGTAAAGGTGGACAATGACGAGGATACTTCAGTCGGAACCATGTACCTATCCAACAACAACATCACCGTCACAGCAGGAGATGATGGCATCCACGCTTCTGGAGACCTGGTTATCGATAGTGGTACCTACACCGTCAAGAATTCGGCAGAAGGACTTGAAGGTAAGTCAATCACTATCAACGGTGGGGACATTAGCATCTATTCGACAGATGATGGAGTCAACGCAGCTAATAAAAACGCCCAACAGAGTGAAATCTTCTTCACCATGAACGGTGGGAACCTGACAGTAGAAGTCGGTCAAGGAGATACAGATCCAATCGACTCGAACGGCAATATCACAGTCACAGGTGGAACCATTAAAATGACTGGTCAAACAGGTTTTGACTTTGATGGAACTGCGATCTACACAGGTGGAGATATCTATCTCAACGGTGAAAAACAAACGGAAATTGTCAACTCTATGCCTGGTGGCGGAGGACCAAATGGAGGCCCTCAAGGCGAAGGTCCAGCCCCTGGCGGACAAGGATAAGCAAAATTCTCCTTTCTCGAGAGAGAAGGGAGATTTTTGTGTTCTTACTAGAGGAAATGTAAAGGTAACTCCTTGACACTCCGTCAGTTTTTGATACAATAGTACAAAATTAGAGGAGGTGGGCTATGATTCAGAAGCATGCGATTCCCATTTTAGAGTTTGATGACAATCCTCAAGCGGTCCTTATGCCAACACATGAGGGGTTAGACTTGAAGTTGCCAAAGAGGTGTATCTATGCATTTTTGGAGGAGGAGATTGACCGTTATGCTCAGGAAGTAGGGGCGGACTGTGTTGGTGAGTTCGTTTCTGCCACCAAGACTTATCCAGTCTATGTCATCAACTACAAGGACGAGGAGATTTGTCTGGCCCAGGCGCCCGTGGGTTCTGCCCCAGCGGCCCAGTTTATGGATTGGTTGATTGGCTATGGTGTGGAGCAAATCATTTCCACTGGTACTTGTGGAGTCCTAGCTGATATAGAGGAAAATGCCTTTCTCGTCCCTGTTCGCGCTCTGCGAGATGAGGGAACCAGCTACCACTATGTAGCGCCTTCTCGTTATATGGAGATGCAGATTGAGACTATCTCTGCCATTGAGCAAGTCTTGGAACAAAGAGGCATTCCTTACGAGGAGGTCATGACCTGGACGACAGATGGTTTTTATCGAGAGACGGCTGAAAAAGTTGCCTATCGCAAGGAAGAAGGCTGTGCAGTTGTGGAGATGGAGTGCTCGGCTCTTGCGGCAGTAGCCCAACTACGTGGGGTTGTCTGGGGAGAACTGCTTTTTACCGCAGATTCCTTGGCAGATCTGGACAACTACGACAGTCGTGACTGGGGCTCAGAAGCTTTTGATAAGGCACTCGAACTCTGTCTTGCCATTGTGCACCACATGTGAGTGCTCTTACTGTTTTTATGGTAGAATGTAGTTATGTTATTCAAATCTTTTTTGGAAAAAATCAAGACGATACTGGGACGCTTGTCGCCAGCCCGTCGCATCTTTTTAAGTTTTGCTCTGGTTATCCTCCTAGGCTCACTCCTTTTAAGCCTTCCCTTTGTGCAAGCAGCAACGTCACAAGCGACCTACTTTGACCATCTCTTTACGACTGTGTCCATGGTCTGTGTGACAGGGCTCTTCACCCTGCCAGTGGCCTCCACTTACAATATCTGGGGTCAGTTGATCTGTATGATCTTGATCCAGATCGGTGGTTTAGGCCTTATGACCTTTATCGGAATCTTTTATATCCAAGGCAAGCAAAAGCTCAGTCTTCGTGGTCGTGAGACTATTCAAGAAAGTTTTAGTTATGGGGAAACCCAGTCTCTAAAGGACTTTATCCGCTCGATCTTTCTGACGACTTTTCTGGTGGAAGGACTCGGTGCCTTTCTCTTGAGTTTCCGCTTTATTCCTGAATTTGGCTGGGGACGAGGGATTTTAACCTCTATCTTTTTGGCTATTTCAGCCTTCTGCAATGCTGGATTTGATAATTTTGGAAGTACGAGTTTGGTAGCCTTTCAAACGGACCCCTTGATCAATCTAGTGATTGCTGGATTGATTATCACGGGTGGGCTAGGATTTATGGTCTGGTTTGACCTAGCGACCCAGTTTGGGAAAAAGAAAAAACGCCACCTGCGTTTCCATACCAAGCTGGTTCTCTTTTTAACGGCGGGAATTTTACTCTTTGGAACCGTATCGACTTTGTTAATCGAGTGGAATAATCCTGGGACGATTGGAAATCTCAGCGCTCCAGAGAAACTGCTGGTTAGCTTTTTCCAGACCGTCAGCATGAGAACGGCAGGCTTTGCTTCCATTGACTACACCCAGGCTCGACCAGTTACCTTACTGATCTACATCTTGCAGATGTTTCTGGGAGGGGCGACCTGGAGGGACAGCAGGGGGC
>NZ_KQ970237.1:63513-83980 GCF_001579025.1 Streptococcus oralis | reverse complement strand
AAAATCTTTCAGTGTTTTTATCATCTTCTTGATAACTTTTTTAGCGGGCTTAATCTTAGTAGGAATAACAGCTGAGGGGAATCCACGCTTTATCTACATCATGTTCGAGACAATTTCAGCTCTTGCTACGGTCGGAGTAACTGCAAATTTGACACCAGAGTTAGGCAGATTAGCTCTTAGCATTATCATGCTACTGATGTTTATCGGACGAATTGGGCCACTGACGCTATTAGTTAGTTTGGCTGAGTATCAACCAGATAAGAAAGATATGATCCACTATATGAAAGCAGATATTACCATAGGATAAGAAAGGATAAACCATGTCAGATCGGACAATTGGAATTTTAGGTTTGGGTATTTTTGGGAGTAGTGTACTTACCGCTCTCGCTCAGCATGATATAAATATTATCGCCATTGACGACCATGAGGAGCGAATCAATCAGTTCGAACCAGTCTTGGTACGTGGAGTTGTTGGAGATATTACCGATGAAGAGCTCTTGCTCTCAGCAGGAATTGATACCTGCGATACAGTTGTGGTGGCAACTGGGGAAAATTTAGAATCTAGTGTGCTTGCAGTCATGCATTGCAAGGGTCTAGGAGTACCAACTGTTATTGCTAAGGTTAAAAGTTATACAGCAAAAAAAGTCCTTGAAAAAATTGGCGCAGATTCAGTCATTTCACCAGAATATGAGATGGGTCGTTCGTTGGCGCAGACTATTCTGTTTAATAATAGCGTAGATGTCTTTCAGTTGGACAAAAATGTCTCGATAGTCGAGATGAAAATTCCACGGTCGTGGGCAGGTAAGAGTCTAAGTGAACTTGATCTTCGAGGACAATACAATCTCAATATTCTTGGTTTTCGTGACTATGAAAATGCTCCTCTAGACGTTCAGTTTGGTCCAGATGATCAATTGAAAGCTGATGGCTATATGATGGCAGTAATCAATAACCAATATTTGGATAATCTAGCACACCTCAATGATTAAAAGAGAAATGACCATTCTTTTTTCTAGTGACTATTGAGTCAATATAAGTATTTTATAAGAAGGATTTAAGAAAAATTTTAACTTTTTCTTAATCCTTTTTAATTTTAGGAGATTATACTAGAGCTATCAAAAAAAGAAAACTCTAAGGAGAATCCTATGAAATTCAATCCAAATCAGAGATATACTCGTTGGTCTATTCGCCGCCTCAGTGTAGGTGTTGCTTCAGTTGTTGTGGCTAGTGGCTTCTTTGTCCTAGTCGGTCAACCAAGTTCTGCACGTGCTGATGTCGTCAATCCGACTCTTGCTCAAGTCGTGCCAAACGACGCCTCGGTGAGTGAAAAGGGCGACTTACCAGCAGAGGCTCTAAATAAAGCAGTCGATGTAGCTCTTCCTTCAGAACAGTCTATTCCAACACCTAAAGCAAGTGTGGATACCACAAGCTCTTCAGAAAAAGCGGACGAAACTGCTAAAGAGCCAGTAGTAGCACCAAAAGAAGAAGTGCAAGCACAACCTGACTCTAAGAAACAAACAGAAGATGCAGTTAAACCTGTGGAAGGTCCTACGTCTACAGTTTCTGGACAAGACCGCGAAGCCAGTGAAGCGCAACCAGCGACCACTCCAGCTGAAGTTCAAAAGGGTGTGGCTGATAACACCAAAGACACAGTAGATGTCCCCGCTACTTACTTGGACAAAGCCAATTTCCCTGGCCCGTTTACAGCTGGTGTCAACCAAGTCATTCCATATGAATTCTTCGCTGGTGACGGTATGTTGACTCGCCTTATCTTGAAATCCTCTGATAAGGCTCCATGGTCAGATAATGGAACGGCTAAAAATCCTGCTCTCCCACCGGTAGAGAAATTGGGCAAAGGCCTTTACTTCTATGAAGTAGACTTGGCAGATACCCAAGGAAAATCTGACAAAGATCTACTTGACCTCTTGAAACAAAATGGAACGCAAAGCTATAAAGCTACCATCAAGGTGTACGGTGCGAAAGATGGCAAAGCTGACTTAACTAATCTGGTAGCGACTAAGAATTTGGATGTCAACTTGAATGGTTTAACCACACCAGCTGAAGTGCAAAAAGGTGTGGCTGACAATACCAAAGACACAGTAGATGTCCCAGCTAGCTACCTTGACAAAGCCAATTTCCCAGGTCCATTTACAGCCGGCGTCAATCAAGTCATTCCATATGAATTCTTCGCTGGTGATGGGATGTTAACACGCCTTATCTTGAAAGCATCCGACAAGGCTCCATGGTCAGATAACGGTACAGCTAAAAATCCCGCTCTTCCACCAGTAGAGAAATTAGGCAAAGGTCTCTATTTCTATGAAGTAGACTTGGCAGGCAGCCAAGGAAAATCAGATAAAGAGCTTCTTAACTTCTTGAAACAAAATGGAACTCAAAGTTATAAAGCTACTATTAAAGTGTACGGTGCGAAAGATGGCAAGGCTGACTTGAGCAATCTGGTAGCGACTAAAGATTTGACTGTTAATTTGAATGGCTTGACCACACCAACTCAGGTTAAAGAGTCTGTTGTTAACAATGTCAAAGACATGATTGATGTTCCAGCTAGCTACCTTGATAAGGCTAAGGTTCCTGGACCTTTCTTGGCCGGTGTCAACCAAGTTATTCCATATGAAGCTTTTGGTGGAGATGGAATGCTGACCCGCCTTATCTTGAAAGCCTCTGACAAGGCCCCTTGGTCAGACAATGGAATGGATAAAAATCCTGCTTTATTGCCACTTGAAGGCTTGGCTAAAGGTCAATATTTCTATGAAGTAGATTTGAATGGTAATACGGTTGGTAAAGATGGTCAGGATTTGCTGGAGCAACTTCGAGCTAACGGAACCCATACATATTCAGCTACTATTAAAGTCTATGGCTCTAAAGATGGCAAACTTGATTTGACCAATCTGATTGCTACTCGCCAAGTAACGATTCGACTTCATGGAAAAGAAATGGCGACAATACCATCTCAACAAGGTCAGATGAATACGAAGCCTTCTGAAAAAGGCTCTACAGGTATGACTGAGGGTATGATGAGTACAAATCACCATATGTCAGATATGAAAGTAGATCAACCAGCTTCTAGCCCAATGGCTAATATGATGAAAAAAGATGATAAAGCGATGCTACCAAATACTGGTGAAGCTCAAACGGCTACAGCTGGACTTGGAATCCTTGGCCTAGCCTTGGCAGGTTTTGTTGGATTTTTGGGTTGGAAAACCAAAAGAGAAGATTAAGGTTCAAATCATTTAAACATTACGGAAAATAGTGTTATACTAAAGCAAGTATAACACTGTTTTTGTCAAAGGAGTGTCAGATGAAAAAGACAATTTTGTTGGTTGATGATGAGATAGATATTCTAGATATTCAAAATCGCTATCTTTTACAGGCAGGTTACGATGTTTTAGTTGCCCATGACGGTAAGGAAGGATTAGAACTTTTTAGAAAAAAATCTATCGATCTCATTATCACAGATATCATGATGCCTAATATGGACGGTTATGATTTCATCAGCGAAGTTCAGTATATTGCCCCTGATCAACCCTTTCTCTTTACAACTGCTAAGACAAGCGAACAGGATAAGATTTATGGATTAAGTTTGGGGGCGGATGATTTTATAGCTAAACCGTTTAGCCCACGGGAATTGGTTTTGAGAGTGAATAATATCTTGCGCCGTCTTAGTCGTGGCGGAGAGACCGAGCAGATTGAGTTTGGTGACTTAGTGATCAACCATGTGACTCATGAGGTTCGCATTGGAGAACAGCCTTTGGAATTGACAGTGAAATCTTTTGAACTTCTATGGATATTAGCCAGCAATCCTGAGAGAGTCTTTTCAAAGACTGAACTTTACGAGAAGGTATGGCAGGAGGACTATGTGGATGATACCAATACACTCAATGTTCATATCCATGCTTTGAGACAAGAGTTGAGTAAGTATACGAATTTAAACACTCCTGCTATCAAAACTGTTTGGGGATTGGGCTATAAGATGGAAAGACCGAGAGGTAAAAAATGAAATTAAAAAGCTATATTTTAGTGGGGTATCTAGTTTCGACTTTACTAACGATTTTGGTCGTTTTCTGGGCAGTCCAACGAATGTTGATTGAGAAAAGTGAAATTTACTTTCTGGTTGGAATGACCTTGATTGCAAGTTTCATTGGCGCTGCAGTGAGCATCTTTCTTTTGTCGCCTGTGTTCTCTTCTCTGAAACATTTGAAAAAACAAGCTCAGGATATAGCCAGCAAGGATTTCAGCACAGAAATTGAAACCAAAGGCCCATTAGAATTTCAAGAGCTGGGGCAGGCTTTTAATGACATGTCCCACAATTTGCAAGCTACCTTTCAATCACTTGATGAGAGCGAGCAGGAAAAGAGAATGATGATTGCGCAGCTCTCTCACGATATTAAAACTCCCATTACCTCCATTCAGGTTACTGTGGAGGGAATTCTAGATGGAGTGATCAAGGAAGAGGAGCGGCTCCACTACTTAACCACGATTGGTCGGCAAACCGAGCGTCTAAACAAGCTAGTGGAGGAATTGGATGTTCTGACTCTTAACACCCAACCTCAAGATACTGCTGATGAAGAAGTCGAAGAGGTCTTTTTAGATCAGCTGTTGATTGAGTCAATGAGTGAATTTCAACTCCAGATTGAACAAGAGGAGCGAGATGTTTACATTCGAGTATCACCTGAGTCGGCGAAAATCAAGAGCCATTCTGACAAACTTTCTCGCATTCTGGTCAATTTGTTAAACAATGCCTTTAAATATTCAGAACCAGGAACCAGAATCGAGGTTCTTGCACAATTAACAGAACAAGAACTGACAATCAGTGTGAAAGACGAGGGTCAGGGGATCCTTCCTGAAGATTTGGAAAAGATCTTTAAACGACTTTATCGTGTAGAAACTTCGCGCAATATGAAGACGGGTGGACATGGATTAGGACTTGCGATTGCACGCGAACTAGCCCATCAGCTTGGTGGCGAAATCACAGCAGAAAGTCAGTATGGCTTAGGAAGCAAGTTTACATTCAGCCTCAATTTGAAATAAAGGCGTAAAATCCCTTTACAAATCTAGCTTTTCATGGTACAATAGCCTTTGTGTGAAATAGCAGCAGGAAAGCATGAAGCTCGTCAACAGGTGTCTTATGACAAGTAACCTTGGCTGTTTAGGCGAAGGGCATCTGCACGAATCAGGGCTTTCTAAGTGACTATTTCCACCGAAATATTATTTATATCAGGAGGACATACACATGTCACGTTATACAGGACCATCTTGGAAACAAGCTCGTCGCCTTGGCCTTTCACTTACAGGTACAGGTAAAGAATTGGCACGTCGTAACTACGTACCAGGACAACACGGACCAAACAACCGTTCTAAATTGTCAGAATACGGTTTGCAATTGGCTGAAAAACAAAAACTTCGTTTCACTTACGGTGTAGGTGAAAAACAATTCCGTAACTTGTTCGTACAAGCTACAAAAATCAAAGGTGGAATCCTAGGTTTCAACTTCATGCTTCTTTTGGAACGTCGTTTGGATAACGTTGTTTACCGTCTTGGCCTTGCGACTACTCGTCGTCAAGCTCGTCAATTCGTAAACCACGGTCATATCCTTGTTGACGGAAAACGCGTTGATATCCCATCATACCGCGTAACTCCAGGTCAAGTGATCTCAGTTCGTGAAAAATCATTGAAAGTTCCAGCAATCCTTGAAGCTGTTGAAGCTACTCTTGGACGTCCAGCATTCGTATCATTCGACGCTGAAAAATTGGAAGGTTCATTGACTCGCTTGCCAGAACGCGACGAAATCAACCCAGAAATCAACGAAGCACTTGTCGTTGAATTCTACAACAAAATGCTTTAATTTTAAGAAATATCTTACGAAAAGCCTACAACAGTGGGCTTTTTGCTTTGTCTTAAAACGTTGATTTCTGGGTTTGGGCATTGTCGGAAGGAGTGCTTTTAGTCATCGAAAACCTTCCTAGCTATAGTGTAAAGAAATCCGTGTTTTAGGTGACTTTTCCGCCCTCATTTTCAGCTTTTGTGCTAAAATAGATTTATAAACTTAAGATAAGGAATGTTTATGAAATCGGGTAATGTATTATTGAAAGGATGCCTTTATTTCTGGGGTGGCTTATTTTTACTAGGTCTCTTGGTTCAGGTAGCTCTGCCTTTGGCAATTTGTGGCTTGATAGGTTTCGGGGCTTATCTAGCCTATAAGCGTTGGCGTTATCCTCTCTTGAAGGATCGTTCTTTGGAAGATCAGATTGAGCTTTTAAAAGCGCGGATTCGTCAGGCCGATAAAGATATCCAGCAGTTAGAGGAGACCTTGTCTGAGAAAGGCTCAGCAGCCTATAAAAGCCTAGCTAACCAGGTCTTGATTGAACTTCAAGAAATTCATCAAGAGGCTAATCGTTTAAAATCTTATATTGACGAAGCTGTTTATAGTCGCATTGATAAAAAGGTTCGCTCAGTAAGGGCGACCATAGACGTCCAGCTAGAGCGACTAGAAAGAGAGAGTCTGGTAGACATCGACAATAAGGAGCCCGAAGAATTGGCGCCTGAATTGTCTCAGACCTTGGCAAATATTGCTGCGGATCATCAAGCGATTCTCGACAAAATCGAGTCATCGGATGTTGGAGCCAAAGAAGAGCTGACGGCCATCCATAGTTTAAAAATGGAGAAATTCCAAACGATTTTAGAGGGCTATTTAAAGATTAAGGCAAATCCCAAAAATTATAATCGGGCGGAAGAACGCTTGGAACAAGCTAAAGCAGCCATTGAACAATTTGACCTTGAGCTAGACCAAGTTTTGAGAGAACTCAATGAAACAGATATGCGCGATTTTGATATTAGCCTGCGTATCTTAGGAAAAGATCGCAAAGAATAGGGTAGACACAAAGGAGTAACCATGACAGAATTTAATTTTGATATTGATCAGATTGCTAATAATACAGTGGCCAAAGTGGACAAGACAACCGAAATCATCGAGACTAATACAGGCTCAGCCCAGACGATCACTTTTCTTGAAAAGCTAAGTCCTGAGCAACAAGAGCAGATTAAGGGGCGCGTGCCTCAGTTGGTGGATCAGTTTGTCACAGACCAAAATGCTCTCTTGGACTTTGGTCAATCAGCGGTGGAAGGTGTCAATGGTACGGTTAACCGTATCTTGACCGAGCAGAAGAAACTGCAAATTCCGCAGGTGGATGACCTGCTGAAAAATACCAACCGTGAACTCCAAGGTTTTGTAGCCAAATACAAGAATGCTGAAATTGCAGAATTGGAAGAAAAGCCAAACTTTTTGCAAAAATTGTTTAAAAAAAGTCAGAACAGTCTGCAAGAATTTTATTTTGACTCAAAAACAGTTGAGCAAAAGCTAGATGGTATGGCTGCTGCTGTGGTCAAGCAAGAAGATGTGTTGGCGCGAAATATTGTTTCTGCTGAAATGCTGATTGAGGACAATACCAAATCCATTGAAAATCTAGTGGGAGTTATTTCCTTTATCGAAGCCAGTCAGGCAGAAGCTGGGAATCGCGCTGCAGAATTGAAGGCTCAAGTTGATCAACTAGATACAAGTACGGTAGAATATCAAACCAAGGCCCAAGAATTAGCTCGTATGGCTGAAGTGGTCAATACACTGGAACAACAACATACAGAGTATGTTAGCCGCCTTTACGTAGCTTGGACAACGACTCCACAGATGCGTAATCTCGTCAAAGTTTCATCGGACATGCGCCAAAAATTGGGTATGCTTCGTCGCAATACCATTCCAACCATGAAGCTTTCGATTGCCCAACTTGGTATTTTGCAACAATCGATGAAATCAGGTGTCGTGGCAGATGCCATTGTCAATGCCAACAATGCTGCCCTTCAGATGCTAGCTGAAACCAGCAAGGAAGTGATTCCGCAGATGGAACGAATTGCCCAAAGTCCAACAGTAGCTGTTGAATCGGTTACCAAACTTGCTGAAAGTCTAGTCGCTCAAAACCAAGGTATCGTTGCTGCCATTGAGTTGGGACGCCAGAAACGTGCTCAACTAGAAACAACCATCGTCAAATCCGCAGAAATGATCAACGATTCTGTTAAACTCCGCGATGAGAAAATCGTCCAAGCCCTTCTAGACCAAGGAAAGGCTGCTCAGAAAGAAGTACAAGAATAAAACTAAAAGGCTCTATAATATTTGTAGTGGGTAAATCCCCTATGAATATTATGGAGCCTATTTTGTTGTAGAAAAAAAGTCCCATAAGATCTATAATGAAAAGCAAGCAAACAACTCATTAGAAAGATTCATATGGAACAACTACATTTTATTACAAAACTACTCGATATTAAAGACCCTAATATCCAAATCATAGATATCGTTAATAGGGATACCCACAAAGAAATCATTGCTAAACTGGACTACAATGCCCCATCTTGTCCTGATTGCGGAAGTCTGATGAGGAAATAGGACTTTCAAAAACCGACTAAGGTCCCTTACCTTGAAACGACTGGTATGCCTACTAGAATTCTCCTTAAAAAACGCCGTTTTAAGTGCTATCAGTGCTCAAAAATGGCTGTCGCTGAGACTTCCCTCGTCAAGAAAAATCACCAAATCCCTCGTATCATCAACCAAAAGATTGCTTATCGGCTGTCTATTTCAACTTCAAATGTTATTCGCAAGCTCAATGACTTTCACTTTAAACTTGATTTTTCTCATCTTCCTGAGATTATGTCTTGGGATGTGTACGCCTTCACCAAGGGAAAGATGAGTTTCATTGCGCAAGATTTTGATAATCTCAGTATCATCGCTGTTCTTGAGGGAAGAACACAAGCTGTCATCCGAAATCACTATCTTCGCTACGATAGAGCCGTTCGATGTCAGGTGAAAATTATTACTATGGATATGTTTAGTTCTTATTATGACTTGGCTAAACAGCTTCGCTTTCAAATTTCTAGGCTCAGGCTGAAACAGTCTCCCAGACTGTTTCACTCCCGTGTGCTAAAATCGTTCTTGATCGCTTTCACATTGTACAACATCTAAGCCGTGCTATGAGTCGTGTCTGTATCCAAATAATGAATCAATTTGAACGAAAATCCCATGAATATAAGGCTATCAAGCGATACTGGAAACTCATCCAACAGGATAGTCGTAGACTCAGTGATAAGAGATTTTATCGCCCTACTTTTCGTCTGCACTTGACCAATAAAGAAATACTAGACAAGCTGTTGAGCTATTCAGAAGACTTGAAACACCACTATAATCTCTATCAGCTCTTGCTTTTTCACTTTCAGAATAAGGAACCGGAGAAATTCTTTGGACTCATTGAGGACAATCTAAAGCAGGTTCATCTCCTTTTTCAGACTATCTTTAAAACCTTTCTAAAGGACAAAGAGAAAATCGTCAACGCCCTTCAACTACCCTATTCTAACGCCAAATTGGAAGCGACTAATAATCTCATTAAACTTATCAAGCGTAATGCCTTTGGTTTTCGGAACTTCGAAAACTTCAAAAAACGGATTTTTATCGCTCTGAACATCAAAAAAGAAAGGACGAAATGTGTCCTTTCTAGATCTTAGCTTTTCTTCAACCCACTACAGTTGACAAAGAGCCAACTAAAAGGACTTAGCCCTGTGCAATACAGAACTAAATCCTTTGGATAAATTAATTGTCTAACTTTTTGGGGTCAGTACATTTTGAGAGTTATTATCTACATTATTTGCCTTTTTCTTTTGTCAACCAATATGTGATTCCTGCTGATGAAATTGCTGATAAAATAATCGCTAAAATAACCCATACTCTGTTATTATCCACTGAAATTGGCGCTTCATATGTTTCTTTTTTAGTTTCAATTGGATTAGATAAAAAATTCATCACATTTTGATTGGTCGTTCCACCATCACGAATATTCTTCATAACAGTTTTAAAGGACTCTGCGTAGTCTCTATTCCCTTGAATAACTTCTGCTTCATTAGATATCAAATCATTCGTAGTTGAAATAGTCTTATCAACATTACCTTTAATAGTCTGAACTTGATCAACAAATTGAGTAAACTGATCCTTCATAGTTCCAACCGCTTCATGATTTTGACTAGTTTCTTTTGATCCAGTAGAAGTTGTAGACACTAATGATTCAATTGATCTATATAAGCGATTTGATGACTCACTATCATTTATTAATGTTCCGCTATTAGCATTTGAAGCTGTACCCGTCACTTCCAATTGTTTTGCTTTCGTTTCCTTCCACTTATCGTACTCGGTTGATAAGGTCTTAATCGAATTATTATACCAATTAGCTAAGTTTGTAATTTGATTTTTGAAATAATCATTTGGTAACTCAGCTTCAGCCAATTCAGGCAATGTGTTGCTTGATTTTTCTAATGACTTCAAAGAGTTTTGAATTTGTTCCAACAAATCTATACCTGACTCTTTAAACTTAGCAACTTGATCTTCTGACAACTGAGTCGCTATATCATCACGACTGATATTACCATACATATTGTAAACAGAATCTGGTGATAAGGCAGAAAAATTAATAGAGGAGCTACTTGGACTTCCATAAATTGCTTGAATCATACCAGTTGAACGATCGATTTTGCTTAATTTATCAAGAATATGTTTTAAATCTTTTTTCACTAAAACATCTGACTCTTCTTTATCGCTACGATAAATAGTTTTCTTGACAGGAATTGTAGTTTCACCAATGTGTACTTCAAATGAAATTTCATTTTTCCCATAATGTGGTTCTAAAGTATATTCAACCGTCATAGTATAAAGCTTATCATCTGTTATAGTTTGCTCTCCTCCAACTAAAGTAGCATTTCCTGTAACATAAATTTTAGCTTTAGGAGATAAATATTTTGTCCCTTTAGAACTGCTGGAATCTCCGCCACCCTCAACTACCGTTGATGATTCAGGCAAACTACTGGATGGTTTTGTCACAGAAGCTTCGACAGTTTCAGACTCAGCCTGGGGTAATTTAACTGTCAATTCCATAGTTTCTGTTACTTTATCGAGCTTATCATTTTCAATCGATAAAAATTCAAAAATAGGTAATCCACTTATAGAGGTGGCCTTCTTATCAAATTTAGTATAATTCTTAAGTAAATCTATTTTTTCATTATATTCTTTGACTTGATCAGCTGTTAGGACATTGAGTTTCTCCAATTTACTAAATAAAGTTTGGTAATCAGTTGATTCAATACTAATATCTGTTAGATTTGAACGAATCAAATTTTGATAAGTTTCAGGCAAATGATTTTCAGTAATCAAACTTTTATTAATCTGATCTACAAGTGTTGCTTTAGCATCCGAAGTAAGGTCCGATTTTAAATCAACATCTTCTTTACCAAAGTAAAAGAGTGATATTTTCTTTTTCTCTTCTTCTAATTCTTTTTTAAGATGTCCAAATTCAGATTTTCTATCTTTTATTTTACCTTGATAATCAACAATAACCTTATGATAATCAACTACTAAATCTTCTAGTTTAGCTTGTTCAGATTTTTCCTTATCTGTACTATTTCCAAATTGATACAATGATTTAAGCACCGAATTATTTAAACCATCTATAATTTTAGAATTTTCTTCATGCTGTTCTTTCAAGGTGCTATTGGTTGTTAAGACATTCTTTTCAAATATTTCCTTCTGAAAATCAAAATAAGTTTTAACTTCCTTAAGTTGTTTTTCTAATCCGATTCCTGTATTATTTAAAAGGCTAGCAACAGAATCAGAAAAAGCCTTCTGAGAATCTTCATAAGACGAATTCGTTTTCTGTAGATTTGAAGCAAATTCCAAAGTGCTTAACATAGACTGACTTGCTTCGTTTGACGGACCATAGATATATTGAGAAATTTTTGAATGCGTCCCAGACTGTTCATTTACAATATTATCAACATTTCTTTTAGCATCATCTAGATTGTTGATAACACTTGAAAAATACATTTTTATAACATTTTGGTTAATAGTATTGAGGTACTCGCCTACTCGTAACTCAACATTCTTAGATTTAACTGGATCTAAATTTGATTTCGTTTTATATGTTATCTTTGCTCTATCAGGATTAAAACTTTCCAGTTGAGCTATTTTTTCTGAAAACTGTTGTTCGATATAAACAATTACATCAACCGACCCATTTTCAAATCGATTTTCAGCAACATTACGAGTCATGACAGTCCATTGATTTGTATTCTCTTTTGATAATAAATTTGTGAAATCATTTCCTAGATTATAGGCGTTGCCATTTAATACGCCTCCAGCATCTTCATTTACCAGAGCAATATTCAATTTACGATCGTTAACCTTATTTGTTACAGAAATCTCTTGATTCTTTAAATAAATAAATGTTGCTCCTGAACCAACCAACAAAGTTACAAAAACACTACTACCTATAATTATTTTTTTCATAGCTAACCTCTCTCATTTATCTCTTTATTATACCACGAATACTAGAGTCAGGCAAGGAGTGCTTACAATCTTTATTCTATTAATAAAACTTACCAATTCGTAACTTGCTTATGCACCTACCTATATACTAAATTTTAGGTGTTTCATTTTCTCACCATATAGAAAATCCTAGAATGAAATCCTAGGATTTGTATGTCATTTATAAGTTCTACAAGGAAACGAACATGAGTAGTTTTAAGTCTCTTTATTTCCTTAAGTTTTCTATTATCCTCAATTCATTTTATCTCGAACCCCTACCATGATATCTGTATACAAAACATCATTTACCTTACTTGAAATATAAAATACGGGTGTAGATTCTTCTAAGTCATTGTCGATCAATAAATTGGTTAACAGGTATATAGCCTTATCAAAGTCAACAGCTTCCTCCCCAGTAACTCTAGCTCCTACCATTCTAGGAACTAAAAAATAACTGTTATAAGCAGCCCCTTCTAGTAATTCATTCTCTCCTAAATAATCCTCATGGACAGGAAGATAGACTGTGATATTGTATGTCCCATCATCCAACTCTCCGATATGAGGACATGAGTAAAATGGATTGCTTTTTGGGGTATACCCAGCCGCTACGGCTGTTTGAACCATATCTTGAAAGGCTACTGCAATTTCATCACCAGTAATGTTGTAATCGACACTTAAGACATTACTCATCATTAATGATTGATTCATACCATATGTAATTTCTGCCATTTTACTTCTCCACTGGGATAATCAAATCTACAAACAAATCATCATAAACAGGTATCAAGACCAGATACAACTTATCTTGTAATTCCCAACCGTGCTCTCTGATGTAATCCTTCATCTCGTAGATGGACTGGTCCAAACCATCTTCAAATGGCACACGTTTGCTGATACCCTCAATACTTAAACTAGCTTGGTACCTTAGTTGGCTCGTTGAGTTTGTTTCTGAAATGACCGGTATATAAAGGGTAACATCCTGTTCTTCTTCGTCAAATTGAGTTGGAGTCATTTCAAAAATGGTCGGACCATCTTTATAGATGCCATTGGTATAGGGTAAGAGTTCTGTGTGGACAAACAACTCCAATAGTTCGTCCGCTTGAATCTGGACCTGGTCTGTCATCAAATGTTCCATATGAATTTGGATTTCTTTAATCATGTTTCTTTTCCTTTTTAAATCTATTTTTATCAAATTCTTTATTTTGAATCAAATCCGAAGACACTTCTATATGCTTGATTGGTCTTGTTTGCTCAATATCATGACGATGTTGGTAGGCATAGATAATATAAAACCATGTTTGGTATAAAGCAGAGCCAAAAATCATTAACAATAAGGATACTCCCCACCCCATTAAAAAATCATATCCAATGATAGCTAGAAAAATAAAGCAAAGAGATAAAAGTATTATCGGTCCCACTACAAAATTAAGCATAATTTTTCCAGCCTTCTCCGGGATAATTTCTTCAGAGTCCAAGTCAACCAAACAGCTCATGACGATAATAATTACAAGGGCATAGATAAGGGGGAGAGATAACTTTAGAACAATAAAGTTATGGTCCCCACTCAAACTACTAAATCCAATAATAGTATAAACATGACCAGTCAAATACATGAGATAGGTTCCAAAACTGGTTAAAATCCCTCTCTTAAGATCTAGTAAAAATACTAAATTTAAAACCCAAACAACAATCCCTGCAATAAGCAGTCCTTGATATAAGTCCTCATTTTTTAGAACCTCTAACCCTCCTGCAAGAAAAAACAAAAATGCCAAAGGATATAAAATAAAAATCCCATTTAATACGCCCCAAAGAGGAACTGGTCCCGTTATTCTACTTCTTTGAAACTCAAAATATTTTTTGATTCTTTCAATAATCATTTAAACCATCCTCTCATCTCGGTAGCTTGTATATTCACTTTTCCTTTCTAAATCTATCCCTATCAAACTCCTTATTTTGGATCATATCTGAAGATACTCCTATATGCCTGATTGGGATTGTTTCTTCGACATCATTGCGGTGTTGATAAGCATAGATAATATAAAACCAAGTTGCGTACAGAAATTGTCCAAAAATCATTAAGAATAAAGATATTCCCCATCCCATTAAAAAATCATATCCAAAAAATCCCAATAAAATAAAACAAAGAGCTAAAATCATTATCGGCCCCATTACAAAATTAAGCATAATTTTGCCTGCCTTCTCCGAGATAATTTCTTTAGAGTCCAAGTCAACCAAACAGCTCATGACGATAATAATCACAAGGGCATAGATAAGGGGGAGGGAAAGTTTTAAGCCAATAAAGCTATAGTCCCCACTCATAGCAGCAAAATCAACGATCGTATAAACATGGCCCGTCAGATACATTAGATAAGTCCCAAAACTGGTTAAAATCCCTCGCTTAAGGTCCAATAAGAAAACCAGATTTAAAATCCAAGTAACAATGCCAGCAATTACTAGAAATTTGTATAAGGATGGATTTTTTAGAACCTCTAAGCCTAAACCTAAGCCCCAAAATGGTAAAAAAACTAAAGGATATAAAATAAAAATCCCATTTAATACTCCCCAAAGGGGAACTGGTCCTTGTATTTTGCTTCGTTGAAATTCAAAAGTTTTTTTTATTCGTTCCAGTATCATTTAAACCATCCTCTCATGCCTTTTATCAGGCTATTGACTCCTTTTTTAAGATTATCAGTTATATGAAAACTATCGTTAAGTTTATTTGCAACCCAAACCGCACCTGCACTTGCTGCGATTGCTGCTGCTCCAGTTAACCAAACAGGGGCTGTCGCAACACCTAATAGACTTAGCCCAGCACCTGCTAATGCAGCTCCTGCACTCGCTGCGGCAGTTGCCGCAACAGTTGTTCCCGCTGCCTTGGCCGCATCTATCACAAAACCTGTTGCCACACTGGCCTTAACTTCATTTCCTCTTAGACCTTGACGTTTGGCCTCTTTTTCATTTTCGCTGATTTTTGAGAAAGTATCAACCACATCTAAAGCAACACCAACAACTGCAGCTCCTTTTAAAAACTTACCAAACTTCGTAGCGGATTTAAAACCTTCTTTGTAATTTTTAAAGCTATCTGTAGCAGACTTAACTAAACCTTTAAATCCTCCAGATGCGCCTGCCTTTCCTAAACTCCACAGGCCTTTACCAGCGCCTTTGAAAGTTATCTCTTTAATAAATTCTTCTTTCAATAGGCTTCCAGTTGTAGACACAAGTGATTTTCCGACACTAGCCACTTTGGTACTAAATCGAGTTGTATCTGTAAAAGATTTGAAAACCTTACTCAATTCTTCATTATATTTAGTATAGCCTAGCTTTTTCATTATGGATTTGAAGGTCTGTGGAACACCACCGTTTTTATATTGAACTACCTTATAAGTACGACTACCATTTAATTTCTTGGTAACTTCAAAATAATTATCTAGAAGTTTTCCAAATTTTGTTGTCTCTTTAAGAACAATGGTATCTCCTTTTTTATTTTGACTAAAACGATACAACGCATATAAAGCTGGCAAAATAGATTTTAAATGTTTTTTATAGTCCTTACTATTTTTATATAAATCACTCTTTGTGACATTTTTATAAACATTAAATAATGAATCTATTAAGTTCTCATTTTCGGCCACCGTCCCACTATACTTGGACTCGGCAAGCTGTTTTGCGAGAGCATTTTGGTACTTCACAGCTTTGGAATTGCTATGGATAGCTGTGTGAATCTCTGAAACTGAGTTTTTAAACTGAGTTCGATTATAATAATTTCTCGATACGCGGTTCCCATACGGAAGAGGGGCATAACCTGATAGTGTTGCGATTTCACTATTTTGCATATCTATAAGGTCAAATGTATCTGTTTTTAGAAGAACACTATTAAAAGCTTCCATGTTCTTTATGGTATCATCTAAACTCTTGACTGCTTGATTATAGCTTGTATTCACACTATCCAAACTAGGATTCGTTAACGTTAGGATATCACTTATCCCTGCATAGATATTTTTCGTCTTACTGGAACTACTCTTCAATCCCTCAATCGGATCTTTCATCCGTTGCTTGATGCGTTCTAGATATTCTGTCTTAATAATGGCACTGTTGTCGGTCTCTGACACCGTGTCTTGAAAGAGCTTCACAAGTCCATCATAGCGACTGACAATGCTATCTAGGGCATTGTCATAGTTATCAATCTTTAGTTACATTACTAAATATTTTCGGAATAGCCTACCAATAATTCTAAATATTCTAATCCGTTTTTGGGAACCACGTGATAAAAAGGGGTTACCATCTCCAAATCATTTTTTTCCATTGCTATTATTAATTTTGCATATTCTATTTCTGTCAAAGTCTTAAGGTCTCCTTTAATAATCGTTTTTAATAAATTGCTAATTTCAAAATAAGTTGAAAAATTATAACCTTTTAAACTAAATAAATCGTTGGATATAGGCATAAATAACTCAATTTCTATTACTTCATTTAACGGAACGTTATTCAAACTGTAAAAGAACGGGCCTTTTAATTGATAGCCCGCTTCTACAATTCCTTTTATAAACTGCTCCAAATGCTCTTCCATCTCACTGTAATGAAATGATAGTCTCTGTCTAACCACATTTTGAAAAGCAATTTTATTAACTTTGACAACATTTTCTGGTAGTTTCATCAATCTTTTTCAACCTCACAATACATGTCAATTACATAGTCTCCATAAAGATCCAATACGACATGAATAATATTTACTAATTTAAATCCTAACTTTGAAATCTCTTTTTCAATTTCTTCATATGGGATTGGCTCTTCTTGATTGTAATGACGATAATAAAAATCTGTTGTGAAATTTAACGACTCCTGAAAGAAAATACCCGAAGTATTTTCTCCCTTTATCTCAAGTTTATTCCCAACTGTTGTAAATACAAGAACATCTTGAACAGTTTTCATTGGATTGTAACTGTAAAATATTGGACCATCTGCATAAAATCCGTTTTGTATCATCTGGAGTTTAAACCCCTTAGAATCTGAGATCAAACGATCAAAGAAAGTGGCTGAGGGAGTTAATTCCAGTTTAAAACCAATTAAATTTGTAAGACTTAATTCTCTTTTTTTAAAATTCATTTTTTCTTTCCTTTTTTGAATCCAGTTTTTAATCTTTTCATCATAGATAGAATAAAGCTCCCCAAAATATCCAGTCCTATTGCATAGATGAACAATTTAACACTCCAGACCAGCCAAATAGGTCGCTTAATGCTCTCATTTGAATAACCACTATAATTAATAATCCCTAATAATATTGCAAAAGCTACCATCTCAAGTGGGATACGAATTTTTGCTTTCTTTAAACTGAAACCCTTAAATAAATCTCGAAAAGTCTCTTTTTTCGTAGGCACATCTTCCCAATACTCCTTGCTTTGAGTTTTTAGGTATAAAAGGTAGGCAACTTCTGTAATCAATTGAGAAAATGCATAGCTGAAAAGAAGAGCTTCAAGAATTCCAAAAATAAGTATTAATTTACCTGAAAGAAGACCTCCTAGCATAGAAACTATAAAAATAATAAGGAGAGAGTTCTTACTATAAGCACTGGATGTTGCAAAATAATTACCCATTGTTCTATTGATAGAAAAACCTTTTTTTAACTCTCTTTTTAGCCAAAAATACTGATAAATAAAACTTAAAATTGTACAAATAACTAAAAATGGAATAAAAATTGGAGAATATAGAGAGAATCCTATAGTAAATTCCTTAGTTGAAATAGAAGTCACTATAAGTAAAAGCATCATCAACTGCAGAGAAAAGTATATGACCATATAGACTAGTAACAGAAAAATTGTTGACAAAATTTGCTTCTTATATACAAAGAAACCAACTAATGGAATGAAAAATGCAATAATAAGGTAGAAACAAGAAATCAAGAGTAAATCAAAGAACCAATTCATAAATGGATTTATTATAGCGACTGTGTCAAAATAGTAATAAAAAGTGAAAATTTCTAGTGCTAATATAAATACTCCTGTCCATGAAATAACCAGCATACTTGCAGATGCGCGAGTATTCGCTAAACTTTTAAAATATGCTTTATTTAATTCATCAATTTCTTTCACTGTTTTTTCTTTCCTTTTTTGAATCTAGTATTTACTTTTTTTATGACATGAAGAATAAAACTTCCCAAAATATCCAGCCCTACTGAGATGATAAATATTCTGATAAGCCAAAGCATCCAACGTGTTTGATTAATGAATGCATTGACGGAGGCAATTTCCCCATCAATGTAAATAATAAAAAGAAGAAAAAATATTTCAAGAGGAATGCGAATTTTAGCTTTCTTCAGACTAAATTCTTTAAATAAATTTCTGAATAAATTTCTAAAACTGACCTCTCCGTCCGGTTCTGTTTCCCAATATTCCTTGCTTTGAGTTTTAAGATATAAAAGATAGGCTACTTCAATAATCAATTGGGGGAAAGCATAACAGTAAAGGAGTGTACTTGTAATACCTAAAACCATAGCAAACTTCCCTAAAAAAGCACTAGTTAACAATACTAACATAAAAATAATGAGAATAGATTCTTGACTGTAGGCACTAGATTTGGCAAAGTAATTTCTCACCGTTCGACTTGCAGAAAAACCGTTTTTCAGTTGTCGCATCAACCAAAAATATTGATAAATAAAGCCACAAACTGCAGAGAATACTAAAAACAAAATGACTGGTATTGATGATTCATTAAACTCTTGAAAGCCATTATTATTGACTGTAAACAAAATATAACACGTTAGCATTAACGATAAGAAAATTCCTATATACGATAATAGTAATAAAATAGTTGATAAAATTTGTTTACGATAAATAAAACTCATCCCTAGTGGAATCACAGTTGCCACTATAAGATAGACCGAATATAATAAAATAAAATTAAAAAATATGTTCGATGACTTTTGCAGACCAAAATCAATTAGGTATAGCTCTACTCCAAAGATGACTGCTCCTGTAAATGAAATCAACATCATACTTGCAGATGCGCGAGTGTTAGCTAAGCTTTTAAAATATACTTTATTTAATTCTTCAACTTCTTTCACTGTTTTTTCTTTCACTTTAACCTCCAAACTTCGAACTCAGTAAATCACCTATACGTTTTCCTATATCGTCTCCGACATTTTTTCCGAAGTCCTTTATCGTATCAACCAAACTTTTACCTGTTTCTCTGGATTTAACACTATTAAAAAGATAATTAAATCCAATCCCTGCAACTGCACCTACTACAGTTCCTAAAGGAGGTAAAAATGCTGAACCAATAGCCGCACCCATGCCTGCAGCTGCGGCCCCTGATCCAATATCTACGGCTGTATCAATCGTAAAGTCCCGCGCTTCTTTGGCCGAGATACCATCAGACATATCCACATTCTCCCTAAAATTATTATAGATATTTATAGCTGTTAAAATTCCTCCAGCTAATTTAAACGTTTTGCCAACTTTCCCTACCTCTCTCCAGCCTTTAAAATCATTTAGTGGATTAACAGACTCTTTGAAACCGCTCCATCCTGCTTTACCCATTTCTTTCATACGAGCAATACCTTGCAAATTACCTGAATAGTGGTAGTTTTTAAAATCAATTCCCGAAGCATTTTGGAAATTTCGACCATGCCCGTATAAATTGTTAGTAGAAGATTTGAAAAGGAATCTATTGCCCCATCTCATTCTTCCTTGGCTATCCATTGTTATTTTTATACCATTAAGAAAAATATTTGCTCCTCGATAGGTGATGACAGCTTCCCCCATTGATTTAATATAATCTAAAACATCTTCTGCTTCAGGAGGAGTTAAACCAAAAGTTTCACTAATTTTCGATACAGAAATTTCTTTTTGCTGTTCTGAGACTACCGTCCCACTATACTTAGACTCGGCAAGCTGTTTTGCAAGAGCATTTTGGTACTTCACAGCTTTGGAGTTGCTATGGATAGCTGTGTGAATCTCTGAAACTGAGTTTTTAAACTGAGTTCGATTATAATAATTTCTCAATGCGGGGTTCCCATACGGAAGAGGGGCATAACCTGATAGGGTAGCGATTTCGCTATTTTGCATATCGATAAGGTCAAAA
>NZ_KQ970237.1:56905-61806 GCF_001579025.1 Streptococcus oralis | reverse complement strand
ACCATTTGAATCAATCCCCAAAAGTGAGAAACTTTTGGGGAAAGGCTCTTATCAAGTTCAAGTACAAAGGATTGCTGATGCCAACCATACCTCCAATTGCAGAGTAAGCTATTGTCAGGTCTGGATATTTATATTACATCAGTGACCAGTCTACCTATTCTTCATTATAACATTTTCTCACCATATAGAAAATCCTAGAATAGAATCCTAGGATTTGTATGTCATTTTTTGAAGTCTTCTATGGTGAAATGGTCATAGCTGATTTTTGAGACTTCCTCATCATAACGATTCAAAAAGTCTTGAAATCGACGATCGATGTAGCCGAAGAAGAGCACTTCATCTATATCCTCTTTGTTAAAGAAGATAATGTTTTGATTAATGAGTCCTAGTGGAAGACTGACAGCTCCAAAGTCAAAATAACCTTGCTTGCCGTCCTTTTCAGTTTATCAAAACACTTCCTACTACTCCTTCATTATTCATTTTGTTAGTAACGAAAGTTTTCACAATCTGTTAATAAAACTCAGACCTATTTATCGCTAGAAATGAACTCTTCTAATCTTGTGATAAACTCTTTCTCAAACTCTGTTACGTGAGCTTTAAATAACACCTGCTCAATTTTCTCAGCATCAAACAAATACATTGACTGGGAATCTTCAAAGCCTTGAGGGTTTAGGACCCCAGAATAATCAAAAACTTTCCCTTCACTATTCTGTTGATAGCGCCCGACAATCATAATAGGTTGAGTCCCATTCTTTAATAAAACAGTTGTTCCGAGTGGCAACCAATTTTTATTCATCTCTATTTCTCCAATTCTTTATGATATTATAAATAAAATGTATCAGTATTGCTACTAAAAATGCGAATAAAGGGCGTAATGATACCAAGCTTACACCCACAACAAGGAAGGCTGACAAAAAATAAATGATAAACGCCTCTAACTTAGATGGTCTTCTCTCCTCTGGAAGCATATCTAAATGTTCCTTCGTTATAGCTGAGCGATCATCGAATTGATAAAAGAAACGATATCTTGCAGATAAAGAATCAATATTTAAAAAGTCATATCCCCTAATATAATCAATTACGTAAAACATCAGTAAATTGTCAATTTCGTCAATATTTTTAGTATAGAGAGAAAAGTTTCTCTTTCCAGCAATTGCAATATTACTTGCAGCATAAACGGCAATCGGAATGCCATCTTTTGTGACAGGTAGAATATCTCCTTTACTACCTGAACTTACACACGTCATTTCATAGTTACTTAAATTGAATTGCAAAAGCCCATGCCAGTATGCTTGTCCCCATAAATGATCAAGTCTTTTTTCTTCATAATAAATCAAATCCTTATTTAACCCTCTTGCGACTATTCTTTTCCTCTTAGAAATGAATTCTGATTCTTTCAATACAAGAATTTCTACATCTTTTGCATATAGACGGTAACCTTCCTCTTCTTGAACGATTTCAATTCTTTCAGTCCAATGTTCATCATCAGGTAATTTTGACTGAAGTATAAATCCTTCTGAGTTTCCACGTAATTGTAATTGTATTTCCATGTTTTACCACCCTATTGATAAGCCCAATCCAAATGGTCCTAGTTTCATTTTTGCCTCTGCTTTTTCAGTTGTTACTCCCACTTTTGCCCTAGCAGAAACACCCACTCCAGCAGAAGCACTTACATCAATCGTAAGACCAAATATTTTAAATCCAGCTTTGGCTTCTCCTTCTACAATATAAGCATCAGCTCCCGCCTCTAATTGGACTCCTCCCTTCAGTTTTCCTTCCCTATTAGTAAAAAAACCAATTTCGCCGCTTGCATCTGCCGAAGCTGTATATGCAGATCCAGAAAGTTTTGCATGGATATCGTTGCTATCATCTCCCCAGCGAGTATGCCCTTCCGCCTCAGCGCCGGTAATTTTAGCTTTAGCTTTAGCTCCAATGCCATATTTTTGAGAAAGTTTTTTATTTTTTGAGCCACCTTTTTTACTTTCTTTGGCAGACAGTGGTGACTTGATTATACCAGCAGAAACATCTGCCTTAAGTACCGAAACTTCACCGCCTAAATTCTTATCACCTGCAGTAGTTTTCCCAGCATAAGCTTCAAATCCCACATCTAGATCGGAAAAATCATCATCAACCACAACTCCAGGTGGGAGCTTCTTAATTTTTTCTCCACTATACTTAGACTCAGCTAATCGTTTGGCTAAATCATTCTGTAACTCTACTTTCTTTCCTCCACTATGCACAGCCTTAGTATATTCTGCAACATCGTTTTTAAAACCTGTACTACGATAATAACTTCTTGCCGCGTATTCGGTATATGGAGTGCTTGAACGAAGGGCGAGAAACTTTAATTGCTTATTTTGAACATTTATCAAATCTGTAAAGCTACTATCTCCAACAAGTTGATTAAAAGCCTCCATATTCTTTATGGTATCATCTAAACTCTTGACTGCTTGATTATAACTTGTATTCACACTATCCAAGCTTGGATTCGTCAACGTTAGGATATCACTTATCCCTGCATAGATATTTTGTGTCTTACTGGAACTACTCTTTAATCCCTCAATCGGATCTTTCATCCGTTGCTTGATGCGTTCTAGGTATTCTGTCTTAATAATGGCACTGTTGTCAGTCTCTGACACCGTGTCTTGAAAGAGCTTCACAAGTCCATCATAGCGACTGACAATGCTATCTAGGGCATTGACATAGTTATCAACCAGTGGTATTTGATAGTTGGTCACCTTCTGGTTAATGGCATCCTTCACTGCGCCTTTGAGGCTATCGGTTGAAACGACCTCTGATAGACGACTTCTCGAAACAGATAGCTGCTCCTTGATACTATTTACCGAAATAACTAACAACTCTTTTTGAACTCGAACTTCGGATACATCAATCTTCATTCACTATCTCCCATCTATATACGCTAGAAACAATGCCCTCATTGAAATACTCTCTGCGAAAGGACAATTACACCATTATATATTATTCTGTTTTTCCTTTTTTAATGCTACTTTCAATAGAGCCAAGCCATTTCTTATATAATTTAACAAAACGCTCTTCATCAATATCACTATATCCTTTGAACACAATATCATCAATATCTTCATGATTAAAATAATAAACTTGCTCTGGATTTAATCCTTCTGGAAATAGAGCTCCAGTATAATCAAACAATACATCCTGACCTTCCTGCTCTACAATAGCGCCCCTATTTAAAATCATAACTTTTTGGTTTCCACCAGATAAATAAACAATAGTTCCAATAGGCAAAATCATAACTTTCTCCTTATTTTACAATATAAAATTTATGTCTTTTAACTACAAATAATAAATTAAAAAACCTAGCAAATAACAGCTGATAGAATCCTAAACATCCAAAAACAATTAACAAAATAAAATTTGATGAAGCAACTCCCATAAAAAGACAGATTGGAATTCCTAAAAAACAACTTAAAAAATCAACTATTTTTTGAGGAAATTTGATGAAGCTTTTTCTTGGTTCCTCTACTCTTCGTAAAATACTTTTTTCATCTACCAAAATAGGGATTTCATCTGTATTTGACTTAAAGATAAGAAAAGAAATCAGTAATATAGCTCCACAAAAAATCATTGATAACCAAAGATACCATGATTCTCTAATTATCGAATTATTAAAAATCAACAGTGGGTTAATATGTTTTGGTAGAATCAAAAGAAAAACTAGTACAATGCCAATACTATACTCCAGTAAGCTTCCTTGAAATTGATCCATTATTCTCCAAGTTGTTGTTTTTATACTAGCATTGTCAACTTTATAGATGGGATACTCTGTATTATATTTCGGGAATAACCCAAACAAATAGGTGCGTACATCCTTGGGATTTGAATAATCTATTATATATTCTTGATTGGAAATCCTTATCAGGTAATATCTATTATTCACACGCCCAACTAAACTAACTTTATAACGTCTATTCGACACTTTCATTACCCACCACCTCATATTTTATAGCTCTACTCGTAGGCTGAAACTCAATAAATTTAATCAGAATAATGGATCCGGTACAAACACCTACCATCCAAATGCTCCTTTCAGAGAAGAAAGTGAGTTACTGAGTGCTTTACCTACTCCGTTTAGTATATCTCCTGCACCATCTACAACATCTCTAAACGGCTTAACATTTTTATAAAGAGCTTTAATTCCAACTGAAACGGCTGCTCCCACAACAACAGCTGCTCCCAAGCCTACTATAAACGGAGCTCCTGCAAAGGCAGCACCGACTGCCATTCCAGCGAGAACACCAGCACCTGTCGCTACTGTGCTGTAACTTATCGCTCTGCCAACATTATGATATTCGTTATAATACTCTTTAGCCTCTTCGTAGGCTCCTAATGCAATCAGACCGCGACCTCCCCACTTAGCAATGAACCCAATCGCTTTACTAGCTGTGCCTGAAAGTCCTTTTAACTTACCAGATAGCCACTTCCTAGGCTTAAAACTGTCTCTAACAAATTTTCCATTTTCTCGTGGTTGTAATCTAGCTCCCCATGATTTCCCTATATTTTTTCCTTGTTTTATAATAGTTTCTTTAGTAGATTCTAAAAACTGACCTAAACTCTCTTTGGACCATTCTGAAAAATCTGTAATCTTCTCAAAAGTGTCTTTCAACATATTCTCCCATGTATAAGACATTTTCCCTTGCTCTACCGTCCCACTATACTTAGACTCGGCAAGCTGTTTTGCGAGAGCATTTTGGTACTTCACAGCTTTGGAGTTGCTATGGATAGCTGTGTGTATCTCTGAAACTGAGTTTTTAAACTGAGTTCGATTATAATAATTTCTCGATACGCGGTTCCCATACGGAAGAGAGGCATAACCTGATAGTGTTGCGATTTCACTATTTTGCATATCTATAAGGTCAAAT
>NZ_KQ970237.1:49292-55488 GCF_001579025.1 Streptococcus oralis | reverse complement strand
TCCCTTTGAATCAATCCCCAAAAGTGAGAAGTCCTCTAATTAACTTTTGGGGATGGACTCTTATCAAGTTCAAGTACAAAGGATTGCTGATGTTATCTTGGTAACTTAATTCTGCAAACTTCTCTTCCAACAAAGAAGTGTGTTTCATCGACTTCTAGAAGAGTTTCTTTGTAATTTGACTTACCTTTAATCATTCCTTGGTCCATAAATCTAGTACCAAATATACCTGCTGGCATATTTGCACGCAATCTCTTACTAAATTCATCAAATTTACTTTCGATACTTTTCTGATAGCCATGGAAAATAAAGTAAACTCCCGCTTTAGAGGCATTTTTGATAATCGTTTCTAACACATTTGCAGAGAGTAACATTTTTTCATTTACGGTATGAATGTCTGGCATGTAAACAAACATCATTTGATTATAGCCACCATGTAGTCTTCGTTCAATCTCACTAACAAGATCTGTTAAAGCTGTACTAAAGTTATTTAACAAGATGATTGAATCAAAACTATCTGGATTTGCAAGACGTCCATCAATATCAAAAAGAATACGTTGAGCTTGCCCATTCAAATTTTCAAATGCCATCAATAATACTGCTTCGAGTAGTTCTGTTTGCTGTGGCGTGTCATCCATAATGACAAAATAGCCATGTTCTTTAGGATTAAATCCTACTACCTTAGTCGTTTCTTTATCATATCCGATTGGGATTTGACCTTGTTTCATCATCTCTTGAACTGTAGCTGATTGTTTAAATTCATCAAGCGTCACTTCATTTGGCAACATTGGGATTGGTTCTGGGCAAACTCCTGTCCAGCTTCTTGCAATCAACTTGACTTCTTCTTCCAAGTTATATAGGCGCTCAATGTCCCCTTCTCCACTTATTGGAAGATAAACCTGAATGGCATAAGGGATATCTTCTTTCAACTGGGCACGACCAAAAATTTCTTGTTGAATTAAAGCATCGCGTCCGATAATTTCCTTAGAAGCTCCTTCATCAACCAGGTAAAAGGCCAAGCGCGAGGTGATATTGCTTGACATACTGATTTTAAGGCTATTTGAGCGGAGTGCTGTCAAAATCACATAACACCCAAGACTCGCTCCCTCACGTAGGAGGCGGTTAATCATACTTTCAATGGCTTCTTCTAGTGGTGTGTCTTTTATAGTATCAAAGCCGTCAAAAATAGTAAGGATAGCAGGGAGTTTCTCACCCGATTTTTGTTCGTATTGAGAAAGGCTTGCTACATTATAGAGGGCAAATTTTTCCTTGCGAATCTTCAACTCTTGGTCAATACGTTTTAAAAACTTAACCAGTTTTTCTTCTTCATCAAATCTTGTCAAATCAACTACATGAGGTAAATCTTTTAGTGGCAAGAGTCCATTTGTCCCAAAGTCAAATAAATTGATTTGTACTTGCTCTGGAGTATTCAAACGAGCGAGATTTAACACTAGAGTTTGAAGAGCTAGGGATTTCCCAAAACCTGGTGAACCATAGAAAACTGTATGACCCATTTTTTCCAAATCAAAATGATAATCCTTCTGACGTTGCTCTGTCGGAATATCCATTCGAGCAAAGGGAACGGCCAATACTTTTTCGTCGGTCCAGTGAATATCTGTTTGTGGGGATATGATGGCTGTCTCTAGTGGTTCTAACCACGGTTTATCTGGCAGGTTGAGGGGAACAGTCTTGCTCACTCTTGCTATGTAGTTTACAACAGCTGAGAGTTCCGTGATTTCTTCCGTCTGATCAGCAGTATAATTTTCGTCCTTAGATAGGTCATCAGATAGCAATTCATATTGTCCTAGGTCATTTATCAACCAGATTCGTTCATCAACAACTTCTTGAACTCCCTCTGTTTGTGGGGCATACTGCGCACCACTCCATGCAGACTGGAACAATTCATAGATTTCGTTGTTTCCTACTTGTAAGTAAGCACGCCCTGGTTCAGTAATGCTCGCCGCATCTGGTGTTTTAATAATTTCATTTGAATCAGACTCATCTGACACTTTCAAAGCTAGTTTGAAACGCGAGTTTGACCATATTTGATCATTCACGACACCTGATGGCTTTTGTGTAGCAAGAATTAGATGGACTCCAAGCGAACGTCCAATACGGGCTGTCGAAACCAGCTCTGTCATAAATTCTGGTTCATGTTCTTTCAATTCAGCAAACTCGTCACTAATAAGGAAGAGATGAGGTAATGGTTTGTCTGGATAACCTGATTTGTCAGTAGCTTGTTGACCTTCCTTATATAATTTAGTGTATCCATTGATATGGTTGACGCCAAATTGATTAAATAGTCGTTGACGTTTTTGTAACTCTGCTTTGATAGAAGCTAGGGCACGCGCACTAGCCGCGCCATCTAAGTTAGTAATAGACCCAAGCATATGTGGTAAATCTTTGAAAAGATTCGCCATCCCACCACCCTTGAAGTCAATGGTAAGAAATCCAACATCCTCTGGACTAAAATTCACAGCCATGGATAATATATACGACTGAAGAATCTCCGATTTACCTGAACCAGTAGTTCCTGCTACGAGGCCATGTGGTCCATGTGCACGTTCATGTAAGTTGAGTTCCACCTGGTCATCTTTCCCACGCAATCCTAATGGCACTGCTAACGTTTTAAAAGTATCCGCTTTGGACCATCTAGTTGCAACCTGTAACTCTTCAACTTCTCTGACTTGATAGAGTTCCAAAAAAGTAACGGATTTTGGAATCGTATTCTTCTCTACTTCCATGTGTTTTAGATTTGCTAAAGTACGAATAGAATCTTCATAGCAATCCAACAGCGGGTGGGGAATAAAGGTTTGAGCACTATAGGCACCTTCATCATTAATGATTTGACCTAGATTTTGATTCTTATATTCAATCAGAGTTGTGATAGTTTCTGGCAAAAGACGACGTGCCTCTTTCACCCAAATGACTGTTACACCCAACTCTGTCAAATCCTTGGCTAGATACTCATTCAAACTATGGCCAAGTAAATGGGAGTCATCCATAATCGTTAAGACATAATGAGGTTTAAAGCGCGCATCTTTTTCCCCCATTTCACGTTTGATTTGAGAACGTTTTTGAATAATACGGTAAAGCGAATTTAGAACAGCATCACGGCTTCTGGCATCATGAACAAAACCACGAATATTTCGTTCCTGCATATTAAAATGAGGAAGAAAGCGCCACTCAGACCAATCTTTCTCATATCTCTGTTCTTGAACAAGGTTGATAAAATTAACGTCTAAGTAGCTATGGAACATTGCCATCTGTAAGAGCATATTATACACAGCTGTCCTAGTTACTTCACTGTTTCCAACAAGACCAACTGTCGCTTCAAAGATATTAACAGTGATTGGAACTTTCTTTTGCAAACTGTAGTCTTGCAAGACTGTTCGAGCAAACTGCGATATTTCATCTTTACTTTGCTCATCAAAATTTGTTTGCAACTCTAGCTGACTTAATTTATCTCCTAATCCTAAAGACACCTGTAAGAAATCTTCATTATAGTCCATTCGCTCATAAATTCTAGAATCATACTTTGCAATCAGCTCAGTAATGGTTGATATTGACGGTTGATTGTAATGTAAAATATTAGTTTCTTCTTTGTAGTATCTTTCTAAGTCGGATACTTGTTTTAATAAATATGCTTCGTAATCTTGAATCCGATTTTTTTCCTGTTCTTTGGTATCCTTTCTCTCCTCAAAATACTGACTCATAGTTGTCGCTGCTGTTAGGAGGCTAAAACCACCCATCCCTAGCATCATTACAGGATTCCCTTTTGTCCAAATTGAACTCAATGCAGTCAAAGTAAACATTCCTAAAGCTGGGACAATGGCTCGGATGAGCGAGTTTTTGGGTGGCTTTATCGGCTGTGGAGGTTGATTGATAATGATTTTCCCACTATGGATAATAGGGTTGACTCTCGGACTCCTTCTATACTCTGGAAAATCCATCGGATACTCATTATTTTTTTCTTGTATCAGAATTCGATTCTTATTCAATTGTGGTTCTTCAAAAAGACATCCAATCTTCCACTGGTTTTTTCTTTTTTCTATAAAATAATTAGAAACCTTCATTCGGTTTCCCACTTCAAACGGATAAAGCCCTTCCTCTTTGATAAGACAGTCGTTTAGATAGATCGGAGATTCCCCAAGAGTAACCTGTACTTGATTATTTGAGAAAATAAGTTGGTTTGAAAGTGACCAACTAATGTCAGCTGATTCTTTCTTGCTACAAATAAATCGTTGTGGCGGAAAAATATAAGTGATAAAAATATCTTCTTCAGGGACCAATAAGGTTACAGTTTCTTTATCAAAGGTAGATTTTCCTCTTTCTAATTCCTTACCATTTCGATAGACTTTTCTGCCTTCTACTGTATACTCGTTAGTACCTACTCTTACCTCTTGTCCTTCAAACAAATCTATTTTTTCCAGTTTCTCTTGTTCAATCAACAAGGTATAAAGAGGTTTATGAAGTTCTCCTAATTGGTCTCCCAGTTGATGATCATATTCTAGCTTTTTTGCCTTCATTTATCGTTCACTCTTTTCTTTTGTTTGGTTGTCCTTAGGAGTTGTGGTCTCAGTAGATGCCTTTGTATCACTACTATTTGTAGATGCTTTTGTATCACTACTATTTGTAGTAGCTTCTCCAATCTCAGCAGAAAGTTCTTTTATTTTCTTTTCATATTCTTCAAGTTTCTTTTGTTTCTCAGAACCGTTCATATTGATATCTGCTTTGACTGATTCATATAAATTTGTATAAGCGTGTAAAATCAACTGTGTGTCTCCGATATTTTGTGCCACATCTAGAGCTTTTTCAAATTTTCCACGTCCAAGATAAATCCAATAATAAAAAATTGTATCATCTGTTGATTCTGTAATCGTATTTAAAATAACTTCCTTTTGCTTATCGCTCAAACTATCTAAACGGACATAGCTTGCTGCTAAGATATACTTAGCTTCCTTTGGCAATGATTCTGCACCATAATTTTTTAATGATTCAACTGTTTCAGAATAGTCTTTTCGCATGAAATTTGATTGGGCCATAATGACTGATGATTTTAGGGGGCTGTCTTTAAACATAGACTTATAAGTTGCAAAACTTAAGACCACTGTGGTTGTTGCAAGCAAGGCTCCCCCTATTAACAGAGCCTTCCATTTTTTCTTGTTCACCAACAAATTAGCTTTTGAACTCTCTTCTGACAATTTTGCATACTTTTCTGCAATATATTTATTGACATCAGCTACACTCTCTAAGGGACTAATATCCTGTGCCACCTTTTCCTTTATTGCATCAATCCCATGGATGACTAAGTCAAAATCTACCTTAGGTAGTAAAATAGAAATCATTAAAGCTTTATAAGACTCTAAATAGAATTCCGAACTATACTGCTGTGGTGCAAGTAATTTTTCGATTCCATAATGTAACATTTGTACATTACTGCCAAAAACAATGATGTTTTCAGGATGGATATACGGAATTTTATAATCATTTTCAGAATGAACTAATACCGACATGCTTTGTGCCAAACTAAAACGCTCAAGCTCCGTACTTCTATTTAAAATTTCTTCCTTAACTGTTTTAAAATACCCGGGAATAATATAATGCAAAGAAAGAACTCCATCTTTTTGAACTATTTCTACTGGACAATATTCTTTAATCAATTCAAGCTGTTCTCTATGGTAACCTGATGAAGAAATTTGAACTGATATTTGGTTGCCTTCTCTCACAAATTGTAGTTGATCTGCTTCAAACATTTTTTCTCCTATGATACATCCTCAATCTCTATATAATCCCCATCACTAACTGGATAAGCAGCCAAGATATCCGTTGTTTCGATATGAATTTGTTTATTTCTAACTTTGAAACAAAACGAACTATTTAGGGGTAAATTCAACTGTTCTCTAACTTTGGTATCTTTTAATAATTCTTCTAATCTTAACCAAGTAAGGGATTTTGAAACTCGAATATCTATTTGTTTTGTTCTATACTCTAGAGTTAACTTTATTTTTCCGTAATCCATGCCATTTCCTTCCTAAATAGATACCCAAAAAAACCATAAACAACAAGAAAAAACTTGTCAATACACTTCCCATCCAATCCTTAAAAATTGAATAGTCACTTTGTTTAAAAGAGGGTTTCTCCTCTACAGTGTATTGATTAAACAATGATGTTTTAACGCCAGTAGTTTCTAAACGAT
>NZ_KQ970237.1:30813-49272 GCF_001579025.1 Streptococcus oralis | reverse complement strand
AATGATTTTCACTATCGGTAAATATAGTCTGCTCTGCCCCCTGTAAAAGTTCTTTTGTTGTTTGAGTTCTCTGGTCCACAACCTTTTGGGTACGATTTAAAAATAAATTTGGAGCATATTTGGATTCTATCCTATTTTTGACCGTGTCCTGTGTACTATTTGTAATGATATCTGTATCAAGTTTTAAGCTACCATCGTCTGCATAAACTAGCACAGGAAATACGATACAAAGAATTAATAGGTACTTTTTAATTTTCTTCATCATGGTATAAAAATAAGCGTCAAGTTTCCCTGACGCTCCTCAAAATTAACTACAAACCAAAGCTTTGTGCATCTTGTTGGTCACGTTCAGCTACTGTTTGAGCATAGTTGTTCAATTGTTGGTTGATGCTCACTAGAAGCTCCTCGAATTTTTGAACATGTGTATACAACTGGTTGTATTGCTCAAGGTAAGCATTAAATGCTTGCCCTTTCCATTGTGATGCCATTTCTCCATTTGTGCGATTAACGGTTTGTACCGCTTGTTCAATTTGATCTTTAGCGCTAAGATAAATAGCCGCCTGAGATTGTAACTGTTCTGGAGTCAAACTAATTGATGACATAAGGATTCTCCTTTTAAATTTTTTCCTACTTTAGTTTATCATATATTTTAGTGTTTGTCTATCAGTTACACACTCGTAATACAAATTTGTACAAAAAAAGTATCTGCAAAAACATTTAGATAGAAAGAAGCCTGTATTCAAAGGTTTCGTACGCCCTAAAATGTCAAATCAAGTGCACATTTTCCTCATAGAAAACTTCATATTCTCATTTCATAGTATGTTGAATTAAAGTATCAATTATGATTTTCTTATTTCTATAAGAAGAAACTAAAATAGTTCTGGTATATTTTATCTGAATCATGTGTAATTGCGACCTGTTTTTCAGTATATAATTATTTCTTTAAGATAAGAATATTCTATGGCCAAATTTTGTCTAATTAATTTAAAAATCATTAACAAGGGGGATATTATGGCTGAAAGAATAATACATCAAGCTGATCTTTGAGCTATCGAGAACAACTTGCGCTCTATCCATGAAGGATTGCGAACAATTGGTTTTCATACTTAAGTTTTGTCCCAGCTTTATCCTTTTGATATTCCTTTTGAAGCTCATGAAGTTCTAGTCTCTCATGATTGTAAATACAGTATTGAAATTTGTTTTTTGCAAACATAATAATCCTTTCTAGTTATCAACAATTAAATCTTGTTTAAAAAATCTGAAATGAGTAGTTATCTAAAACCAACATCTAATTTTCTTAAACAACACAAAAACGCTCTAGACAATATGACTAGAGCGTTTTCTATATATCCGAACATCTAATTTATTTCACAAAAAATGTAGTCAAAAATGTAGTCATTCGGTTGATTTTTATTGCAATACATTGAAATTTGAAATTTCAAAAATAGCGTTAAATCAAGGTTTTTTCGTTTCTACTGAAACGTAATGACCCACTATTTAACCTCTGTAAGAGTTAAATAATTTCTATTTTAGCTGTTAGAAACGTTGGTACATCAATGTTTCTAGAATGCTACCTAATAAAAGGTAGAGTGAATGGTAGAGTAGTTATTGCGTTAGCTCAGCAATCTTTTCAAGATAAATCCCCACAGCTTCTAACTTTCGTTGTGGTGCTAATTCAGCGTAAGTATCCATTGTAGTTGAAATTGATTTATGTCCCATTCTGACTTGAAGTTCTTTCCAATTTGTGCCAGCGTTGAGCAACATTGAAGCATGAGTATGTCGGAACAAATGGAAACCATAGTTTGGTAATCCAAGACCTACTAACCTTTTCTTAAGAGTTGTTCTCTCGTTTCTATCACACATATAGTTGCCATAGATTGTAGGGAAAATCAGTTTTGTTCTATGTCTGTTGTGCAATTCAAGATACAAGTTCATTTCGTGGTGGAAATCTCTGAGTTTTTCTATTATGGGGAGAGGGACAGGGACAGAGCGATTTCCTGCATCAGTTTTTGGTGTAGCTTTACAGATAACTTCCCCTTTTGTCCCATCTTTTTTATTTGCGGTTTTCCACATCAATGTTTTACTGACATTAATAGAAGAATTTTCAAAATCTAGGTCATCAATCGTCAACGCAAGTAGTTCATTTATTCGCAAAGCGGAGGCTAATAAAGTATTACAAATTAACTTAAATCTACGATTGGCTCTATTGTTATCTAAACTTTCAAGATAATTAAGCCATATTACAAGACTATCATCATGTAATACCATGATGCGTTGCTTATTTGATTTTGGCTTAGGTGGTATCTTAACAGAGCTAACAGGATTAGTGATTAGTCCATAGTTTGTAATTCCATAGTCAAAAATATCTTTCAACTTATGGATAACAGCACCAAAATCTTTAGCACTACCTTTATCAGCACGCTTTATACCAGATTCAATGGACTCTTTTGATTTCTTTGCCAAACCATTTAACCAAAGCTGGATATCCGCAGATTCAATTTTATCTGGTTTGTAATCTCCAAATTTAGGGATAATATAATTATCAAGATAACCTCTTACTCTGTTCAGAGTATTATGTGAGTTGACCCAGGTCTTATATGATTTAAACCATTCTTCAGCTAAATCTTCCAGTGTATCAATGACGATAACTTTTTCTCGTGTTGAGCCATTTTTTTCAAATTCTAGTCGTGCTCGAATGATTGCTCTATCTAACTGTTTTAGTGTCTTAGCTGTAATGGTAGTAGTGACTTGCTTACCAGTTTTGATATCTTTTCCCAGAAATGCCCCCTTCAAAGTGTATGAGATGGACTTATCTTTTTTGATTTTTTTAATGACTTTTTTGCCATTATGAATAATTGTTTCAGTTTCCATATTTGCCTTTCTTCATGGATATTGAAGTAGGCTAAAATAGTTACCACTCTTTCTTTTAGATAGAACTATTTTAGCAAAAATTTTCAGAATTAGGATTGTAAAAAGTTGATAATATCATCTAGTAGATAGAAGACGGTTCGAGTTCCCTCTATAGGAGGTTCTAATCTTTTTAATCCTTTTTGTTCCCAAGTTTTTAATGTGTTTGGGGAGATATTTAGCTGTTTTAGCAATTCTCGCTGTTGTATTATCTTTAGTGGTATGTTCTGTTCTTTGATTTGAATGAGTTTGATAAGTGTTTGCAATAGTTGTTCAATTTGTTCTAATTTTTCGTTATTCATTATTCTCTTTCTCCTCTGTGTTTGAATTATGGAGTCGATTAGGATTGTATCTTCGTGAATCTAGGTATTTGGCGAAGAAATATGTACGTTCAATAATGAGTCCTAATAAATTGGTATTGTTTGCTCGGGCATACCAGACCAATTCTTCAAATTCGGTAAAGTCGTTCTCTTCGATAATATCAACTACTTCATGTATAAAATCCGAGGAGTTCATCTCCATCAAGAATTTTTCTAAATTAAAGCCACAACCGACTTCAATATCCTCAATGTTGTAGGGGGTCTTATCTGGATTTTCCGCATGGGTAAAGTAGTCAAATAAACCAGTGGGAGACATAACTACCTCCACATGTGCTGGACCGTTTAGTTTGTCACTGATGATATTTGATACTTGTGAATAGCTTTTCAGTGAATCAAAGAAGAAAGCACCGTGTTTGTGCGATTTCTTGAACTCTCCCGTCTGTCTATTAACATCCTTATCGTGCCAAGGACTAAGAATAAACGGAATATGGAGTTCCTCTAATATATTCAAGTAGTTCTCTGGTGCGCTTTCCTCGTAGAAGAGAAACGTCCATTTGGTTGAGCGCTGTTCTTTTGCCATAGGCAGTTACCTCATTTCTTTTGGGTTCTATTACTAAGGAGAAATGACAGGTCGTATGCAAAGTTTTTTTGAAAAAATTGAATTTTTTGTGATTATTGATTATTGACCTATTGGGGGTCGTAGTAACCCCAATAGGTCATGATAGAAAAGAATATAAAAAGGGGCTGTCTGGCTTTTGCTTAACGCAAGCCACAGCCCCAAGGGATTAACGTTTTTGTCCAGTGAACCACAATTGGTTACGAACTCGAATAGGAGAGGAGAAATAATAGTCTGCGTGTTGGCTGACGATTTCTTCTTTTAATTGTGCTTCCATCTCTTTTAGGATTTTTTGCCCTTGTTGGTCTCTAGGGACTTTTAGAAAAATAGTGATGGTATCTTTTCGTATATCTACAATACACTTGCGAACAGCTCGGTTAAATCCTTTATGGATTGGATTGATGGTGGTAACGGTCTGGTGTTCAAGGTTGCTTATCTTCTGTACTCGTTCACGCTGAAACAGGAAGTGTCGCAACAGGAAAGTGTGATAGACAGATTGGATATAGTTCCGAAGACTATCTGTTTTCAACCGTTGTATTATCTCTAATCCAGTCAATAGTAAGGCAAGTAGTAGTGAAATAAGAGCGGATTTGTGACTTACAGAACTAATGGTATCAGTAATGTTTTTAACTGAATCTAGGTTGACAAATGAGATGTTGGCTAATTGGACGGAAAGAAAATTGAATAGCCAGCCGAAGACAGAGCAGATAGGAGTAGAGAGAACCAAATATAGTATAAGATTGAAACTTCTTATAAAGTAGTTTTTTGTGGTCATAGGATACCTCGCTTAGTGTAGTAGGTTGGACAGAGTAGGGGCAGAACTTGGTAGGGGTGTTCATTGTCGATAACTTGGATGATACCTGTACCATGTCCTGTTGGAATGACAATCCCCTCTGGATCGAGGTCAGGAAATAAAAATTGAGTAGTTTTCTGATTGATATTTCCAATTTGTAACAATACGTTTAGCTGTTCCCTTACTGAAATTGGGATAGTATTGTGGTCAAAACGCTGACTTACTAAAAATAGATGGATTTTGGTAGCACGTCCTAACAAGGCAATCTGTGAGAGTAAGGAGAAAAATGCTTCTTTGATATTCTTATTGACTCCCTCTGATAGAGCTAGGACTTCATCAATAACAATAGTTAGATGGGTAAATTGATGGTTGGGATTATCATACAAGATAGCTTGTCGTTTTTGAATGAGATTTGCACATTGACTTAATTGTTCGTTGACCTGTGATACAAAATCAGATTTTGAACGGTTTTCGACAGGGTGGATAACGGAAATATGATTTTCTCTTGCCCAACGACTTGGGGTATCAAATTTCGGGTCAATGATAATCAAGTCAGACATATGCTTCAGTACACTCAAGAAGTAAGTGAGAGCATACGATTTCCCAGAACCTGAATTTCCAGCAATAGCCCAGTGATTGACCTTGTCTAAATTGAGTTCAAAGTGCTTCATGATAGGGATTTTCCCATGTGGCAATCTGGCTGAAAACTTATCCAAATCAGGAATCGCTAAACGTTCTGAAATCCCTCTTTTCCAAGGGAAGAATAAACCACGTTGAATGTGTAAGTCATCTGTGTCTAGAGGGACAAAATAGGTAGCATTTTGTTTTAGAAGCGTATATTGTGGGTAAAGTGAAGCATTGGCAATCAGAAAGATTTTCTTGTATAAGTCGTCATCGAGGATATAAGCGCACGGTAGGCGAGGGACAAAGACAAAGCCGTCTTCTTGAATAATGACGTTAAAAGAATTAGTATAGCTGGTTTCCCCCTGCATTAAAGCCCCTAGAGCCATGTTTAGGCTCTGGAGCAGGTAAGATTGCAGGAAAGATTGGTTCAGCACATCACGAGATTGTGAGGTCATTACCGAACCTCCTTGATACCATTTGCTTTGAAGTAAACGTTATATTTTACTTCGCAGGCTTGTAGGGTGTCAAATTGAATCATGGATTGAAACGCTGGAAGCTCAATCGTATCTTCGAATTTTACTTGGAAAGGGTCTTGCCCTTCCTGTACAAACCATGCTTTATAGGCTACGATTTCTCCTGTTGGTTTTCCTTCTTCAAACCGTTGTTGTGGTTCAAGTTCGGTACTAAGTGAGTAAATCGGTTGTTTTTGACTGATAATTTTATCAGCCAATGTAGTTGTATAACCACCTTTTGTTGTTTTCATTTTAAACGCCATAGGGTTGTTCCTCCTTTATTATTGAGAAATAATACGAATGAGACTTGCTCGGTTTTGGTCGTGAGCTGGACGTAGTTGCTCTAGTTATGTATCACCTCCTTATTACTAAGGAGAATGAGACAACCAAACGCAAAGTTATTTGTTAAATTTTTAATTTTTTTATAAAAAATCCAGTGACAGAGACACTGGATTTGAGGTATTAGCGATAACTTTTTAATAAAGGAGCTAATTTTTTTAGTGCTTTACAATAATGAGATTTGACAGTTACATCACTCATTTTCTTGTAATGTTCAGTGATATAGCGAGCCGTTTCTTTATAGCTTGAACCTTGTTCCGCTATCATTTCAACAATCTTACTGTCAATTTCTGATAGGGATGCTTTAGCTTCACGAATAGCTTGTCTTAACTCCGCTAGGATTAAAGCTTCTTCGGGATTCAAATCAGAACTTGCAACTACTTCATAGCGTTCACGTCGTTTACCGTCATTACGAGATATGCTTTCTTCCATACTTCGTTTATGGTGGTATCGGTCACGCCGTTCTGCATTACTTTGTTCTTGTTGAAGCAAACGAGTTACTTCATTCCAATTTTTAGCTTTAATAGCTTCTTTGATTTTACGCTCACGGCGTTCTTGTACTTTATTGCTCATAATGATGAGCTCCTTTCCGTCCTTGGACAGAAGGAAACAAAATGAGCAAATATTGAACGCTGAGTATGCTAAAAGGCACAACAAAGAAACAGCGAAACAATTCTATGCAAGACATGACCTTTATCGTCATATCATCATATTTGTTTCAATCTGTCCTTTGATGGCCATCAATTTGGACTATTAAAATTTTTATCAAGAGTTTTTCTTGATATATTCAGTATAAGGCATAATGTTCTTTTATTTTTTACTTCTTTTTTTACTTCAATAAACTAATTTGTAAAACGAAGTGCAAAAAAAACTAGGCGATTCACCTAGTTTTTAAAGAGCAAATTTTCGTATCTCTTCTTCGCTTAATAGTTTAATAAATGCTTGTTGAACTCTATCTAAAGCCGAAGCCATTGCGAGTAATTCCTCGTTTAATTGTTCTTGGAAATAGTATGTTACTTGTGTATTATTCGTCAATAATCCCTCAATATAGCGAGTGACATTTGTATTATCTAAATTGATATCATAGAGTTCAACTAAATCAACAAGGTCGATGTCGTTTATTCCCTGAGAGGCAATTTTTTCAATACGTTTCTTATCCTCTAGTGAAAATCTTGTTGGCTCTAATTGAATAGTGTGCCTTTCTTGAATTGGTCTTGTTGCATAAGGGTTGGAAACCCAACTGATAATTTCATCAAAAGTTCTTTCCTCAGTCCTTTCTATATCATTGGATTGATAAATATTAATGCCTAGATTTGCCAACTCTTCTTTAGAATATTTTTGATATAACTCTGTGATATCCTTACCTTGACTGAGTAATTTCATACAGTCCTCAGATATCTGTTTGAATTTTACTCCATCTATTTGTTGACCACCAGTCATACTAAACGAAGAGGTTGTTCTTCCTTTTTGAGAAATAACTAACGGGACGGATGTAAGGTAAGATTTTGGAATATTCTCTTTATACATTCTTTCTAATATATCATTTACCATAAATCCGATATTAAACAAGGGATTTTCTTTGAGTTTTTTTATTAGATTAGGGATAATTTCTGTCGAAACATTATCATACCACCATTTATTGATGAGAGGATCAATGTTTTCTTGCCTAAATGTTGAGGGTATGTCATTTCCGCCTAATTCAAATAGGATACCACAGACATTAACTTCAAATGATTTAATTAAATTATCCCCTAACATCAACCAAAGAATATCAAACATTTCTTCAAAATCAATGACAGTCAATTCATTGATGGTACGGGTTCTAAAACTTCTAGCGGGGTTATAACTTTTTCCACCAACCCATACGTCAATGTCATCTTTCTTGTGAAAAGTATCCATTTCAGTTTCAGTAGAAATCATAAATCTTTTTCTTTGAATATTGAAATTTGCAAATGTCTTGGCAATACTTAGACAACTTGATTGGATTGAAATTAAATCATCACTCATGAAAGAATATAGTTTTTCATCTACAGCCTCTAAATCTCTATATAAAATAGAACTGAAAAAATAATGAAACAGATTCTCAATAAACTCATCTAACTCTCCAAAAACGATATACGTATAGCTCGAAGCGGTTAGAGCATTTAAATAAACTAACATCGAACTCGTAATTGGTCGCTTACCACTTTCAACTTGACTAACTTGACCTGCATTGCCTAGTTCGCTTTGTGTAATATTGTATTTTTTTCTTAAATTTTTGATACGAGTAGGTATTTCTTGTGAATAATTTTCTTCAAAAAATTTCATATATAATCCCCCTATAATCATGGAAAAGTAGAAAGTAGTAAAAATAGTTGTTATCCTAGTTGATTAAAAAAATCTCTGATTTCCTCATCTTTTATAAAATAATATATAATTTTCCCCTCTCTTCTAGTGTCCAAGATGTTTTGATTGGCTAGTTTACGAAGATGGTGGGAGGCAGATGCCATACTGAGATTTAATAAACAGGCTATATCGCAGACACAGAGTTCTTCGACGGCAAGGAGATAAAAGATGATATTTATCTGTTTATTATCGGTAAATTTTGATAAAATGCGAAGTGATTTTTGGACTTTTTCCTTTTCAAGGTAGTTCGTTGCGGTTGTAACATTTTGTTGATTTATAACATCCACTTGACAGATACTATCTTTTTTCATAATATTTTCTCCTAGCCTAATATAGTCCATAGTATGTCAAAACTGTTATTTTCAATCAGGATATATATCCCCAATCCTAAATAAACAACGGCAATAAACCATCTGCTATATTTTTCCAAAATTTCTCCAACAGAAGAGACTTGTGCCAATTTTTGGGCAGAAAAAACCAAGAGATAAATCATGACTAGAAAGGTAAGTAAAGCTACTATCAAATTTGCTAAATTTAAGGTAGTAAAATATGGAACAAAGACACCAATATTGTCAGCACCACAACTTGCAAAAGTAATCATAGCGACTAGAAATATCAGGTTTTTATTATCTTTGCGCAAACCTTCTTTGGCAATAGCTTCTCCATCAGAATCTCCTAAAAGCAAAACTTTGAGACCTAGGAAAATTGGAATCAAACCGAGTAAACCTAAAATCTCTTTACTAGGAATATAATTTAAGACAAATGCAAAAAGCAAACTTAGCAATATTAGACTAACAGAGCCTAGAAATTGTCCTAAATAGATGTTAATGATGTCTTTTCTGCTTTTTCTTTTGGCAAAAAATAACATTAGGATAATAAGTAAGTCTACGGCTGTCCCAGAATACAGTATTATTGAAGTAACAACATTTTGAATCATAAAACACCTCATTCAAATATATTTTTGAATGTATTTTAACATTAAACTTTGTAGATGTCAACTTAAAATTCACCAAAATATAGATAAGGCGTTAGTGTACCAAATATTAAAAAGCCCTGCCATCGAAATGATAGCAGGGCTTAACTTCAATATCCAGATGATATATTTATCTAAAAAAGGTAGAGTTTTTATTGATTTGTAGTGCGATATAATGAGTTTCAAAAAATCAAAAATCACTTTAAATCAATATTTTGACGTCTATTGACGTGTACTGAAACCCTTACTTCACCTCTGTAAACACAACATGTTTGCGAAGTTTTGGTGAGTATTTCTTCAATTGAAGACGGTCTGGAGTGTTACGTTTGTTTTTAGAAGTAAGGTACAAGCGTTCACCAGATTCTTTGTGTTCAAGTGTAATATTTACGCGCATGGTATCTCCCTTCTATTATTCAGCTGATGCAACTTTAGCGATTTTACGTCCTTTGTAGTATCCTTTAAGTGATACACGGTGAGAACGTGAGTAATCTCCAGTAGTTTCGTCAAAGTTTACAGATGGAGCTGTTACTTTGTAGTGTGTACGACGTTTGTTTTTCTTCGCTTTTGACGTGCGACGTGCAGGTACTGCCATTTTGATTTCTCCTTTTAAGATATAATTTCAGTTAGGTTTGATTTTCATCAACTTTAATAGTATATCAAAACTTTTTTGTAAAGTAAAGTTACTTGACAAAAAAAGATGAAAAAATTAGAAGCTAGTAATCGAAATTTTCTGAAAATTCAAGAATTTTCTTCTGTTCATTGCCTTTAAAATGTGCTATAATAGTAAAAACTGAAATGGGAGGGATAAGATGACTGAATTAGATAAACGTCACCGCAGTAGCATTTATGACAGCATGGTTAAATCACCAAACCGTGCCATGCTTCGTGCGACTGGTATGACAGATAAGGACTTTGAAACACCGATTGTGGGAGTGATTTCGACTTGGGCGGAAAATACACCATGTAATATTCACTTGCATGATTTTGGGAAATTGGCTAAAGAAGGTGTCAAATCTGCAGGCGCTTGGCCGGTACAGTTTGGAACCATTACCGTAGCGGACGGGATTGCCATGGGGACGCCTGGTATGCGTTTCTCTCTAACATCTCGTGATATCATTGCGGACTCTATCGAGGCGGCGATGGGTGGTCACAACGTCGATGCCTTCGTTGCTATCGGTGGCTGTGACAAGAACATGCCTGGTTCTATGATTGCTATTGCCAACATGGATATTCCAGCTATTTTCGCCTATGGTGGTACTATTGCACCGGGAAATCTTGATGGCAAAGACATTGACTTGGTTTCTGTCTTTGAGGGAATCGGAAAATGGAACCACGGTGACATGACAGCTGAGGACGTGAAACGTCTCGAATGTAATGCCTGCCCTGGCCCTGGTGGCTGTGGTGGTATGTATACAGCTAATACCATGGCGACTGCTATCGAAGTTCTCGGTATGAGTTTGCCAGGATCTTCATCTCACCCAGCTGAATCAGCTGACAAGAAAGAAGATATCGAAGCAGCAGGACGTGCTGTTGTCAAGATGCTGGAGCTTGGTCTCAAACCATCAGATATCTTGACTCGTGAAGCCTTTGAAGATGCCATTACTGTAACGATGGCTCTCGGTGGTTCTACAAATGCCACTCTTCACTTACTTGCCATTGCCCATGCGGCTAATGTTGACTTGTCACTTGAAGACTTCAATACAATCCAAGAACGTGTGCCTCACTTGGCCGACTTGAAACCATCTGGTCAGTATGTCTTCCAAGACCTCTATGAAGTCGGTGGTGTGCCTGCTGTTATGAAGTACCTGTTGGCAAATGGTTTCCTTCATGGCGACCGTATCACATGTACTGGTAAGACAGTCGCTGAAAACTTGGCTGATTTTGCAGACCTTACACCAGGCCAAAAAGTCATTATGCCACTTGAAAATCCAAAACGTGCAGACGGTCCGCTTATCATCTTGAATGGTAATCTTGCCCCTGACGGTGCGGTTGCTAAAGTATCAGGTGTGAAAGTGCGTCGCCACGTTGGACCAGCTAAGGTCTTTGACTCAGAAGAAGATGCTATCCAGGCTGTTCTGACAGATGAAATCGTTGATGGCGATGTAGTCGTTGTTCGTTTCGTGGGACCTAAGGGTGGTCCTGGTATGCCTGAGATGCTGTCGCTTTCATCCATGATTGTTGGTAAAGGTCAAGGAGACAAGGTTGCTCTCTTGACGGATGGCCGTTTCTCTGGTGGTACTTATGGTCTGGTTGTTGGACATATCGCTCCTGAAGCTCAGGATGGTGGACCGATTGCCTACCTTCGTACAGGTGACATCGTTACGGTTGACCAAGATACCAAAGAAATTTCCATGGAAGTATCCGAAGAAGAACTTGAAAAACGCAAGGCAGAAACAACCTTGCCACCACTTTACAGCCGTGGTGTCCTTGGTAAATATGCTCACATCGTATCATCCGCTTCTCGTGGAGCCGTGACAGACTTCTGGAATATGGATAAGTCAGGCAAAAAATAAACTCATACTCTTCGAAAATCTCTTCAAACCACGTCAACGTCGCCTTGCCGTACTCAAGTACAGCCTGCGGCTAGTTTCCTAGTTTGCTCTTTGATTTTCATTGAGTATCAAAAAGCAAGCCATCTTCGGCTTGCTTCTTTTTATCTTCAAAAGTGATTTGCCTCATTAACGAGGTGGGAGTCCAAGGGCAATACGGCCGTAGCGACTGATTCGTGTAATCTTCCAAGCGGGTGACCAGGTGACTTCAACTTTGACGTCCTCGATACCCTCGATTTGTTTGAGACCTGCGACGATTTCGATAGGCAAGCTTTCGGCGCAATCGCAGGCAGTGTCGGTAAAGGTCATGACAATCTTGCAGAGACCTGTTTCATCCAGATTAATTTCATAAATCAACCCTAGATTGTAAACATCCAATTCTACATCTGTATCAAAAACCTTCTCTAGTTTTTCGATAATTTGGTCTTGTAAGGCCAAAGCGCGGTCATTGATTTTGATATCGTCTCTCATAACAGTCCCTCCACGTGATAAATATCCTCTATTTTCTCATAATTCTGACAATTTGGCAAGTTTTTGATGAATTTTCTGAAAAAGACTCTCTTGAGATTTTCTACTCTCACTGTTTTAATCCCTCTATTTATGGTAAAATAAGACTATTAAGTTTAAAGAGGATTCCCTATGAAATTACAAAAACCAAAAGGAACACAGGATATTTTACCTGCTGAGTCTGCCAAATGGCAGTACGTTGAGGGCTTTGCCCGTGAAATTTTCAAGCGCTATAACTATGCAGAAGTGCGCACGCCTATTTTTGAGCATTACGAGGTTATCAGTCGCTCTGTCGGGGACACAACAGATATCGTAACCAAGGAAATGTACGATTTCTACGACAAGGGTGACCGGCATATTACCCTCCGTCCAGAAGGAACTGCGCCCGTTGTCCGCTCTTATGTGGAAAATAAACTCTTCGCCCCAGAAGTACAAAAGCCAAGTAAGTTCTATTACATGGGCCCTATGTTCCGTTATGAGCGTCCACAGGCAGGTCGTTTGCGCCAGTTCCACCAGATTGGTGTCGAGTGTTTTGGCTCTAGCAATCCAGCTACTGATGTGGAAACCATCGCTATGGCAGCCCATTTCTTGAAAGAAATCGGCATCCAAGGTGTCAAATTACACCTCAACACTCTCGGAAATCCTGAGAGCCGTGCGGCTTATCGTCAGACCTTGATCGACTATTTGACACCACTCAAGGAGACCTTGTCTAAGGATAGCCAACGTCGTTTGGAGGAAAATCCTCTCCGTGTCTTGGACTCTAAGGAAAAAGAAGACAAGGTGGCAGTAGAGAATGCTCCGTCTATCTTGGACTTCCTTGATGAAGAAAGCCAAGCTCATTTTGATGCCGTCCGTCAGATGTTGGAAAATCTTGGAGTAGACTATATCATCGATACCAATATGGTACGTGGTTTGGACTACTACAACCACACGATTTTTGAGTTTATCACTGAGATTGAGGGCAATGATTTGACAGTCTGTGCGGGTGGTCGTTACGATGGTTTGGTTGCTTACTTTGGTGGTCCTGAAACTGCTGGGTTTGGTTTTGGACTTGGTGTGGAGCGCCTGCTTCTCATCCTTGAAAAGCAAGGTGTGGCTCTCCCTATCGAAAACGCCCTAGATGTCTATATCGCAGTCTTGGGAGAAGGGGCAAATGTCAAGGCTTTGGAGTTGGTACAGGCTCTTCGCCAACAAGGTTTTAAAGCAGAGCGTGATTACCTCAACCGTAAACTTAAAGCTCAGTTCAAGTCAGCTGATTTCTTTGCTGCTAAGACCCTCATTACCCTAGGAGAGAGTGAAGTCGAAAGCGGACAAGTGACAGTTAAGAACAACCAAACACGAGAAGAAGTTCAAGTGTCACTTGATGCTATCAATCAAAATTTCTCAGAAATCTTTGAAAAATTAGGCTTTTAATAGTAGAAAAATTGGTCAGGAAAACATTCCTGACCGTTTTCTTTTGCAAAATGACAAAAATCTTAAACTTTTTGACAAATATGCTTGTCAAAAAGAAAAAGATGTGTTACAATGTAAGCAAGTTAAGAGTAAAGGAGAAAGGAATGCTTAAAAATCGTTTAAAAGAGCTTCGGGCTCGCGATGGTCTCAATCAAACCGAACTGGCCAAGTTAGCAGGGGTTTCCAGACAGACCATTAGTCTACTAGAACGGGACGAATACACCCCGTCAGTTGTGATCGCCCTGAAGATTTCGCAGATATTCAATGAACCAGTCGAGTCGGTATTTCGGATAGAGGAGGATGAGGAATGAATAAGTATAAAGTGATTTATTATGTAGTTGCCATAGCTCTATTAGTCAGCGTATTTCTACTGATTGGGATGGACCTAGGCTGGTTTAATCCATATCAAAGCGACCAATTTGTTTGGGCCTACTTTGCTCTCATCCCAGTAGTTGACTGGATTGAAAAGAAATTCAAAAATCTAGCAAGTGAAAAAGGAGAAAAGTTATGAAAGAGTTTTCAGCGGGTTTTCAAGTCGATACTGAACACAAAGCACTTGCAGGTGTTTGTGCAGGTTTAGGAAATTATTTTAACATTCAAGCCAATATCGTTCGTTTGGTGACAGTTTTGTTGTTTCTCTCTTCTACAGAGATTGGTATTTTAACAGTTACAGCCTATGCTTATCTAGCAGGTTGGCTTGGCAATGAACCCTTGGGGGATGGAGCAAAAAAAGCTAGAAACCAAGCTATTCTCTTACTTGCTGTTTGTTTGATTTTGGTGTCACTTGGAACAGAAGGCTTGACAGCTATTTTTGAATCAGGTAAAGCCTTTGGTCAGTGGTTGGCTGGCTTAGTTTAGAGGGAGGGTGAATATGAAAAAGAAACGTGGATTATTATTGTTTTTAGCAGCTGTTGTCTTTGGAGGTTTCTTGGGCATGTTTATAGGGATTTTTAAGGCACGTGCCGAATCCCACGGAATTATGTTAGATGTAAAAGTCTTGATACCCTGGATATCAGCTATTTGTTTACTGATAGGTTTCATTAGCATTCTTTTGACGTTCAATTTCTTAAAGAAAAGCAGAAAATTTCACTCCTTGTATCAAGAGGAAATGGATGATGATCTGAATGAAACCTATTATGTGCAAATGTATCGGAATCTCGAGTTTGGAACCATTGCTTTTAATATTGCAAGCGTAGCGATTTTATTGGCTTTCTTCATTTCAGTAAGTGAAGAGATTGTACTAAATAGAAGCAATCTAACCTTATCTCTTTCTTTTTTGGCATTAGTGTTGGTTTTCAATGCTCAAAAATATCTTTATAAAACCATTTCGATTGTTCGTCAGTTTGATTTGGCATTTTTCTCTACACCAAAGGATGTCTTGGACTATATCAATTCTTACGATGAAGGGGAGCGCCAAGCTAATTTGGAACAGAGTTTTCGGATTTTATTCCAATTAAATAACTATGTCTTGCCAGGTCTCTACATTCTAATTGATCTCTTTTCCTTACTGACAGGAGAGATTCAGTTACTCGCCTTATTGCTTGTCGGAGCTATCCATATTTATATCAATGTGATGCAATTACCTATGGTAAAACGTTATTTCAAATAGGAGTCTTTTATGAAATTACTTAAAAATCTTGGCTGGTTTCTTCTAGCTGTTCTATCCTTTTTCTTTGGCTATGGTCTGGTTCAGAGTACGGCGCTGTCAGCTCTTGGACTAGGGGCTTCAATCTTTGGAGTCTTACCACTTTATGTCGTCCTATCAGGGGCCTATGTTTATGGAGTTTACAGATGGTATCAGACAGAAAAGGTTAGCATCCAGACGACAGCTTTTAATCGTTATATCTGGTTGCCTACTCTGGTTTTGCTAGTGGCGATTACAGCCCAGTTCTTTTTGCCAGAAGATCCGTCAGTCAATCAACAAATCGTATCACAATTGACAGTTGCTCAGCCTGTCTTTGGTTTCTTTATGGTAGTGGTCTTTGCTCCTCTGACGGAAGAACTCATCTTTAGAGGGTTACTGGCGCGCTATCTCTTTCCTAAGCAGAACAACAGCAAACAGACAGCTCTGTTTCTCCTCGTATCGAGTGTGCTTTTTGCCTTGATTCATTTTCCAGGAACTTTGCAACAGTTTTTAGTTTATGCTAGTCTGGGATTGAGTTTGGGACTGGCTTATGTAAGCCGAAAAGGTCTTCTTTACAGCATTTCTCTCCACGCTTTGAATAATTTAATCGGCTTTTTGATGATACTCATGCTATAATAGAGTCAGGAGGTCACATGAAACGAGTAATTTTATTAGCAGTGATACAGGCGGTCGTTCTCTTCTTTATCATCGGGGCACTTGCCTATGCCTTTAAAGGCGATTTCTTTTACAACTATCTAGCAATTGTCTTTGCGCCTATTGCAGGTATCTTGCGTTTTGCTTCGGCTTATGCGACGGAGATTGTTCTACCTAAAAAGACAGCTGAGATTGCTGAAAAGCGTAAAAAAGGTTAAGAATCATAATCAGAGAATTCGATGACATTTTCATCGGATTTTTTGTCTGTTTGTTTTGATTTCTAAAGGCAATCAAACTTTTCTGCTGATTTTCATGAAGTGCCTGCGCTTTTGTGGTAAAATAGTAACAGAATAAAAGAGGAGAGAAAACATGAAACGTAGTATGTATGCTGGTCGTGTTCGTGAGGAACACATCGGACAAGAAATGACCTTGAAAGGCTGGGTTAGCCGTCGTCGTGACTTGGGTGGTTTGATCTTTATCGACCTTCGTGACCGTGAAGGAATCATGCAGTTGGTTATCAACCCTGAAAAAGTATCTGCAGAGGTCATGGCAACAGCTGAAAGCCTTCGTAGCGAATTTGTCATCGAGGTGACTGGACAAGTTGCTGCGCGTGAGCAAGCCAATGATAAGTTGCCAACGGGTGCAGTTGAGTTGAACGTGACAGCTCTGGCAGTGCTGAATACAGCTAAAACAACACCTTTTGAGATTAAAGATGGGATTGAGGCCAATGACGATACACGTTTGCGTTACCGTTACCTTGACCTTCGCCGTCCAGAGATGTTGGAAAATCTCAAACTTCGTGCCAAGGTGACCCACTCAATCCGTAACTACTTGGATGAGTTGGAGTTTATCGATGTGGAGACGCCATTCCTTTCTAAATCAACACCAGAAGGGGCGCGTGACTATTTGGTGCCATCTCGTGTCAATAAAGGGCATTTCTACGCTCTTCCTCAAAGTCCACAGATCACCAAACAGCTCTTGATGAATGCTGGGTTTGACCGTTACTACCAAATCGTTAAATGTTTCCGTGATGAGGACTTGCGTGGTGACCGTCAGCCTGAGTTTACTCAGGTCGACTTGGAAACGTCTTTCCTTACGGAGCAAGAAATCCAAGATATCACAGAAGGCTTGATTGCGCGCGTGATGAAAGAAACCAAAGGTATTGACGTGACGCTTCCATTCCCTCGTATGAAGCATGATGACGCGATGGCTCTTTATGGTTCTGACAAGCCAGATACGCGTTTTGACATGTTGCTTCAGGACCTGACAGAAGTTGTCAAGGGTGTTGATTTTAAAGTCTTCTCAGAAGCACCTGCTGTTAAAGCCATTGTAGTCAAAGGAGCTGCGGACAACTACTCACGTAAAGACATCGACAAGATGACCGAAGTAGCCAAACAGTACGGTGCCAAAGGTCTTGCTTGGGTCAAGGTAGTTGAGGGAGAATTAAACGGACCAGTTGCCAAATTCTTGACTGGTATCCAAGCAGAATTGACTGCAGCACTTGGTCTTGAAGATAAGGACTTGGTTCTATTTGTGGCAGATACGCTTGAGGTAGCGAATGCAACACTTGGTGCTCTTCGTGGACGTATTGCCAAAGAGCTTGGCTTGATTGATAATGATAAGTTCAACTTCCTTTGGGTGGTTGATTGGCCAATGTTTGAATGGTCTGAAGAAGAAGGTCGCTACATGAGCGCCCATCATCCATTTACCCTTCCTCAAGCAGATACTGCTCATGAGCTTGAAGGTGATTTGGCTAAGGTTCGTGCTATTGCTTACGATATCGTCTTGAACGGTTATGAGCTTGGTGGTGGTAGTCTTCGTATCAACCAAAAAGACCTTCAAGAACGCATGTTCAAGGCTCTTGGTTTCTCAGCTGAAGAAGCCAATGACCAGTTCGGCTTCCTTCTTGAAGCCATGGACTATGGTTTCCCACCACACGGTGGCTTGGCGATCGGTCTTGACCGTTTTGTGATGCTCTTAGCAGGAGAAGAAAATATTCGTGAAGTCATTGCCTTTCCTAAGAACAATAAGGCAACCGACCCAATGACACAAGCTCCATCAACAGTCGCTCTCAAACAACTAGAGGAACTCAGCTTACAAGTAGAAGAAGATGAAACAAGCAAAACGAATTAAGCGGTGGCGCTATTATCTGCGCCGCTTTGCTTATCAGATAAAAATCTTACGAGTTTTACAAAGTATCTCTC
>NZ_KQ970237.1:10204-30477 GCF_001579025.1 Streptococcus oralis | reverse complement strand
AGTTTTACAAAGTATCTCTCGGGAAAAATATGATGAGAAAGTATCGGCTTCTCTGGTTTATGGCTTTTTGTCAGCAGTAGCAGTCAATTTCTTTTTTCAACCAGGGCATGTTTACTCCAGTGGCGCGACGGGTCTGGCACAGATTATCTCTGCCTTGAGTAATCACTGGTTTGGTTTTTACATTCCGATATCGCTAACCTTTTATGCTATCAATTTTCCGTTGATGATTTTGGCTTGGTATCAGATTGGGCATAAGTTTACAATCTTTACCTTTATCACAGTATCCATGAGTTCCCTCTTTATCCAGCTTGTGCCAGTTGTGACCTTGACAGAGGATCCCATTATCAATGCCCTTTTTGGGGGTGTTGTCATGGGCTTGGGGATTGGTTTTGCGCTCCGTAACAATATTTCTAGCGGAGGTACAGATATCGTCAGTCTGACCATTCGAAAGAAAACAGGGAGAAATGTCGGTAGTATTTCTTTCTTAGTGAATGGGACGATTATGCTGATAGCAGGATTGACCTTTGGTTGGAAATACGCCCTCTACTCCATGATTACTATCTTTGTCTCCAGTCGTGTCACAGACGCGGTCTTTACCAAGCAAAAACGCATGCAGGCCATGATTGTGACCAATAATCCTGACAAGGTAATCGCAAAAATCCATAAAAAATTGCACCGTGGAGCAACCATGATCCACGATGCATAAGGAACCTATAATCATGAGAGAAAAGCAGTCTTGATTACGGTTATCACACGAGCAGAGTTTAATGATTTTAAACACATCATGAAACAGGTCGATCCGACAGCCTTTGTCTCTGTATCCGAAAATGTCCACATCCTCGGACGATTCGTAGAAACAGACAATTAATAATACTCAAAAGACCAGCCTTGGGGCTGGTCTTTATTTTTCGATAATTTTGTGTCCAATCAACTGGCGGTAACAAATCTGTTTATTGTTTTTAGCATCGTTGATGATCTGGAGAATGGTTTCAAAGGAAACGCGCCCAAGTTCCAGACTATTGATGTCCACATAAGCTACGAGGTCAAGTCGAGGATTGACAGAGTCGAAACTCAAGACAGGAACATCCAGTTTGTGCTTAGCGATATAGTCACAGGCTCCTTCGGCTAGGAGACTGTCGGTTGTGATGATAGCATCAATCTGCGGATCGTGATTGAATAGGAGTTCACTGAACTGATACCCTTTTTCTTCTAGAAATTCGGTTGCAAAGTAGGTTAAGTTGGTATCAATCGGAAGTTGGTGTTGTTTGAGTGCGGACTCATAGCCAGTTAGACGATCTTGCGTTACGAAGAGTCGCTTTGTCCCCCGATAAAGGCAATTCGTTTGCATCCTTTTTTGATGAAATACTCTGTCGCATCAAAGCCCGCCTGTACATTGTCATTATCAACAAGAGGGATAAAGGGTGAAGTAGATTTTCCGAGAATGAGGAAAGGGAACTGCTCATCGGCTACTAGCTTGACCAGAGGATCTTCTTCTTCAGCATAGAGGAAAATCAAACCATCTACACGCTTACCATAGACCATCTGAGAAATAGCTTTGAGCCGCTCTTTTGCATCTTTCCCCGTTGCAATCTGGATAGCGTAGTGGTTTTCAGACGCGACTTGGGCAATCCCTCGTAGGACAGATGGGAAGAAAGGATTTTGGTAAAAGGCATCCGAGTCATCAGGAAGCACCAGACCGATAACCTGAGTATAGCTACTTACCAAGCTACGAGCATTGAGGTTGGGATGGTAGTTGAGCTCCTTCATCGCCTTGCGAACTCGTTTTTTGGTTTCATCACTAATCGTTGATTTATTTTGGATGACGCGGGTAACAGTTGAAGGTGAGACACCTGCTGCTTTAGCCACATCTTTAATCGTCACGGGCATAAAAATCTCCTATTTATGATAATCTGGATCACGGAAATGTGTCTTGTAAAAAATAGTGACCAGATAAAGAACAAAAAGAATGTTTTGTACAGTGATAAGCGTTGTCATATTTTGGCCAAAAAGTCCCAAAATAAGCGTAATCAGAGTGGGTAATCCTAAACAGTTTAAGATAAAGTGGTAGCACTCTTTAAAGGTCCTAAATGAAAAGAGGCGTGATTTTTTGGTGATATAAAGGAGGAGACTAGCTCCAAGAGAGACAATGAAGAAATTCAATCCAAAGAGGAAGCTTGCACCAAGAACGAGAAAGAGACTGATATAGACCCGATTTTGTTGGTACCAATCTTTAGAAATGGCTTGGGTTAGATCTTCCTTACTCTGGAAACTCTCCGTTTGAATCGCGTGGTAGCGAATGCGAGTTAGTTCCTTACTTTCCTTACTGATGACGAGTTCTTCCGTATCAAAATGAAGTTGCAAGTCCTTTGGCAATTCTTTGTTTTGGCTTTGGCCAATTAAAAGAGAAGGCTGCTGATTCTTCGTACCTGAGTAGTTCAGCTTTCCATCAACGATTTGTGCATTCTCTGACAAGTCCATGATGGCTTCATCTGTCAGTGGAGTATAGACATTATCGATAAAGGTATCCAGTGGATACGTTTCCTGTGAGCTGTTTTGAATGGCAATCGGAACCATAGACAAACTGATGAGGAAAATGCTCGTAAAGAGAAGCTGAAACCAGTTGAGGCCGAAACGTTTTGATAGGGGCTTACGAAATCCCCAGATACTAGAGAAATACGAGAATGGATATGGAAGCATAGGCATCTTTCTAAAAGTGTTTTCTATATGAGTATTATTATATAGAGAAATGTGCTTTATTTCAAGTCTAGGAAATCAATTATATATTGAAATAGGGTTTCAATAAGATTTGTAGAAGGGTGTCCAATCTTGTAGCTTTAGCAACAAGCTCCAAAATGAAAAAGGGTGGCGGGGATAAATTATCCCTTGTCGCCACCACTTGTAAGTCCTGAAACAAAGTTCTTTTGTAGGAAGAAGAAGAGAATACAGATTGGAAGGGCGATGAGGATAGCACCTGCTGAGAAGTAGGCAATCTTCAAGTTTTTCACATTGCTGACAAAGGTCTGTAGACCAACGGCAACTGTAAAGTATTCTTTCTCACGAAGCAAGAAACTAGAGAGGATATAGTCTCCGAAAGGTCCCATGAAGGCCCAGAGGGCTTGTACCGCAACCATTGGGCGAACAAGAGGGAGAACGATTTGCCAGAAGCGGCGGAAGTGTCCTGCACCATCAAGTTTTGCTGATTCATCAAGAGACATTGGTACGGTATCAAAGTAACCTTTCATCAACCAAGCGTTCATAGGGATTCCACCACCGACATAGAGGAAGATGAGGAACCAGCTATGGTTAAGGGCGTTCAACATAAGTGCCATAACGAAGAAGGCAGTCAAAGCAGCCATGGTTGGCACCATTTGGATAATCAAGAAGAAGACCAAACTTTGTTTACGAGCCAAGAAGTTGTATCGGCTGTAGGCATAACCAGCAAGTACGATGATGCTTGTTTGTACAGCCATTGTAATCAAGGCGATGATCAAGGTATTGAGATACCAAGTGCCGTATAAGGTTTCAGTGAAGAGTCCTTTAAAGTTATCAAAACTAAAATCGACGTTAGCATCTAGTTTAAAGGCTACCACGTTACCAGACTTGAAGGCTGACATAATGGTGATCAAAAGTGGATAGATAATCACGATTGATAAGCCAATCAAGTAGAGGTAAGTGAGGATTTGAGTCAGTCTACGTTTGAGTTTGATTGAGTTATTCATCTTAGACGTCCTCCATATCAAATGCGTGTAGTTTCTTGAATGCAATCATAGAGATAGAGATGACAATGATGGAGATAATCAAGGTAACAGCTGCTGCCATAGAGTATTGTGGGGCTGTACCAGTTGTCAAACGGTAAATCCATGAAATCAAGATATCAGTTGAACCGGCTCCACCACCAACGCTACCAGGTCCTCCGCCATTGAAGAGGTACATGATAGAGAAGTTGTTAAAGTTGAAGGTGTATTGGCTAATCAATGTTGGAGCTGCAACAGCCAAGATCATTGGGAAAGTGATGTTGCGGAATTTTTGCCAAGCATTGGCACCATCGATGTAAGCCGCTTCGTAGAGGTCGTTAGGAATAGACTGCAAGATACCCAAGGTCAAAACGTAGATGTATGGGAATCCTAGCCAACCTTGCATCATAATCAAGGCAATCTTAGTCCAAGTCGGATCGGTTTTCCAAGGGATAAGAGCTCCATCTAGGAAAGGAAGAACCTTAGACAAAAGAGGCAAGACTTGGGTGTTGATGGCACCAACACTATCATTAAACATGTTTGAGAATGTCAAGATAGTGATGAAGGCTGGAACTGCCCAAGGAAGAAGGAAAATAACACCAAAGATACGTTTTCCTTTGATAAATGGTTGATTGGCAATGATTGCAGTAAAGATACCAATGACAATCTGCAAAGTAGAAGCAGATAGAGCCCAGATAATAGTCCAAGAAAGAACGGAACCAAAGGCTGAACGGAAGGTACTCAAGCTCCAGATATTAGTGAAGTTCGTTAAACCAACCCAGTCCAACAATTTGTTTGGTGGCAAGTGTTGGAAGTCGTAGTTGGTAAAGGCAATCATCAAGGTTACGATAACAGGGAAGATAATTGCAAATGTCATCGCTACATACGATGGGATGATTAAAAGGTATGGGAATCCATTTTCATAAATGCCTTTAATCATGTCCTTGAAGGTACGAGCTACGGGAATACCGTTGTTGATACGTTTAGCAGTCGTATGTGCATCCTTAATGTTAAAGATGTAAAAAAGCAAGTAAACGACAACAAAGATAGAATGGAAAGCACCACGAATCAGCATGAAGAGTGAATTATCACGGCCAGGTTTGTCACCAAGGGTGACCAAATTGCTCAATTCAGGGGTTGCAAGTGTTAGAAAATACAGAACAAATAGAACAGTAATGCCAAGGAAAATAAATCCTTTAGCTTTTTGTTTGTTATAGATTTGTCCTAAACCAGGAATGATTGACAGCAAGGCTGCTTTGCGAGGCTGTTGTTTTTCCATGATTACTCCTTTCATAGGATGCGAGTTTAAACTCGGATTCAATCGTAAGATACGTACATCTGATAAGAAGCATATCTATAAATTCAAAGGGGGATTTTGCTTCCACCCCCTTGAACAATTCAATTAGTTACCAAATTTTTGTTGGATTGTTTCCTTGATCAATGTTACAGCATCGTTAGCAGCTGTTTTCGCATCTTTCTTACCACTTACAGCATCAAAGAGCATAGTTTTCGCTGGATCCCAAACTGTTGACATTTGTGAGATGTTTGGCATTGGTTGAGCGTTCTTGAACTGTTTGATAACAGCTGTAGTCAACTCATCGTTTTTGCCTTCAGCATAAGAACGAGCCTCGGTGTTAGCTGGGATTTCGTTGGTTGCATCGTAGAATGCTTTTTGTTGTTCAGTTGAAACTAGGAAGTCTACAAATTTTTGAGCGCCTTCAAGGTTCTTAGTGCTTGATGGGATGATCCAAGCTTTACCACCACCGAATGCTGCGTAATCTTTACCGTTTGGAAGAGTTGGGATAGTCGCAACACCGTAGTTTACTTTAGCATCTTTAAAAGATTGAGCTTTCCAAGGGCCATCGATGATAGCAGCTGTTTTGCCTTCTTGGAATTGAGTTTGGATCAAGTTACCAGCACCTTCAGTATCTTGCATACCTTTAGGCCATTTTTCGTACCAAGATTTAGCGTATTCGATACCTTTGATTGCTCCGTCGTTTGCAAGACCGATATCTTTAGGATCTTTACCATTTTGACCGAATACATAACCACCGTTACCGGCAAGAAGTCCGTATGCGTAGTAGAAGTTTGTCCAGTCAGCTAGGAAGGCAGTAGTTTTGCCATCTTCACCAGCGAAGGCATATTTGCTATCTTTAGCAAGGTTTTCTAAGTCAGCAAAAGTTTTTGGAGCTTCTTTTAGCAAGTCTTTGTTGTAGTACATTACGAGAGACTCGATAACGGCTGGAGCACCATAGACTTTACCACCAACAGTTACAAGAGATTTAGTAGTATCGTCTGTTTTCGCACCATCACTAAGAGTTACTTCTGAAAGTTGTCCGTCAGTACCAAGGCTACCTACACGGTCGTATGGAGCCATCATAACATCAGGAGCCTTACCAGATTGGTTGTCAAGTGAAAGGTTATCAAGACCACCCATTTGGTCTCCTGTTTTGATCGTAACTTTTACGCCAGATTCTTTTTCGTAAGCTTTTGCAGCTGATTCAGCGAAGGCTTTATATTGGTCTTCAACGTAGAAAGTGATTTCTTGTGCTTCTGAAGAGCTAGTATCAGCTGCTTTGTCAGCAGATTTGCTTCCGCAAGCTACCAAGAGCAAGCTAGCGAGAGTAGCAGTTCCGAGCACAGCAGCGCTCTTCATGAATTTAGATGACATAGTGTATTCCTCCTAAAGAATAACAGTATAATTTATTTAGAAAACGCAAACGTTTTCTTTTATGAGCCTAGTATAGCACAAATAGAAAACGGTTGCAAGCTTTTTTAAAAAGTTTTTTAAAAAAATTTTAAGGTTTCAAACATTTATTAAAGCCTTTATATAGGAAAGAACTTAAACTGTTTGTTTTTCTTGACTTGAAAATATATTAGGGAAACGATTGCGTAAATTCGGCTTTTTTTTCAGAAAATAAAGCAGATATTGGGGATGAATTATCTTAAATCAGAAAATCTTTAAAATTTTTTTGGCTTATTTCATAAAATATCAGTGGGAACAAGTTTTGTTTGATTAAAATAATTCAAAAAAATTTTTTTAAAAACGCTTGCATTTGTGTTCAAAATACGCTATACTTAATTTAACGCAAACGTTTGCGCCTCGATTGCGCAACGTTTTATAACAAACACATGAGGTGCTATTATGAAAAAACGTCAAAGTGGTGTGTTGATGCACATCTCTTCTCTGCCAGGAGCATACGGGATTGGATCATTTGGGCAGACTGCCTATGATTTCGTTGATTTCTTGGTTCGTACGAAGCAACGTTACTGGCAAATCCTCCCTCTTGGGACAACAAGCTATGGAGATTCTCCATACCAATCATTCTCGGCCTTTGCTGGGAATACGCATTTTATCGACCTTGATATCTTGGTAGAGCAAGGCTTGCTCGAAGTCAGTGATCTTAAAGGTGTTGACTTTGGTAGCGATGCATCTGAAGTTGACTATGCGAAGATTTATTACGCACGTCGTCCACTTTTAGAAAAAGCAGTGAAACGCTTCTTGGAAGTGGGTGATGTCAAAGATTTTGAGAAGTTTGCTAAAGACAACCAAGCCTGGCTTGAACTCTTTGCTGAGTATATGGCGATCAAAGAGCATTTTGACAATCTTGCTTGGACAGAATGGCCAGATGCAGATGCTCGTGCTCGCAAAGCTTCAGCACTTGAAAGCTACCGTGAGAAATTGGCAGACAAGTTGGTTTACCACCGTGTGACTCAATACTTCTTCTTCCAACAATGGTTGAAATTGAAAGCTTATGCTAACGACAACCACATCGAAATCGTTGGGGACATGCCTATCTACGTAGCGGAAGATTCAAGCGACATGTGGGCAAATCCACACCTCTTCAAGACAGATGCCAATGGTAAAGCAACTTGCATTGCAGGATGCCCACCAGATGAGTTTTCTGCAACTGGTCAACTTTGGGGCAACCCAATCTATGACTGGGAAGCGATGGACAAAGACGGTTACAAATGGTGGATTGAACGCTTACGTGAAAGCTTCAAGATCTACGATATCGTTCGTATCGACCACTTCCGCGGTTTCGAATCTTACTGGGAAATTCCTGCTGGTTCCGATACAGCAGCACCTGGTAAATGGGTGAAAGGTCCAGGGTACAAACTCTTCGCAGCCGTTAAGGAAGAGCTTGGTGAGCTAAACATCATCGCAGAAGACCTTGGTTTCATGACAGATGAAGTCATCGAGTTGCGTGAACGCACAGGCTTCCCAGGAATGAAGATTCTTCAATTCGCCTTCAACCCAGAAGACGAAAGTATCGATAGTCCACACTTGGCACCTGCCAACTCTGTGATGTACACAGGAACACACGATAACAATACAGTCCTTGGATGGTACCGTAATGAAATCGATGATCCAACTCGTGAATACATGGCTCGTTACACGAACCGTAAAGAGTACGAAACAGTGCCACACGCAATGCTTCGCACAGTCTTTTCATCTGTTAGCTTCATGGCGATTGCAACCATGCAAGACTTGCTAGAACTAGATGAGTCAGCTCGTATGAACTTCCCATCTACTCTTGGCGGAAACTGGTCATGGCGTATGACAGCAGATCAATTGACACCAGCTGTTGAAGAAACTTTGCTTGACTTGACTACAATTTATCGCCGAATCAATGAAAATTTGGTAGAATTAAAGAAATAAGACAATATCAGGAGACACATAAACATGTTACCATTAAACGAATTTGTACAAAAACGTTACAATAAAACCATTGCAGAATGTAGCAATGAAGAGCTTTACCTTGCTCTTCTCAACTACAGCAAACTTGCAAGCAGCCAAAAACCAGTCAACACTGGTAAGAAAAAAGTTTACTACATCTCAGCTGAGTTCTTGATCGGTAAACTCTTGTCAAACAACTTGATTAACCTTGGTCTTTACGACGATGTGAAAAAAGAACTTGCTGCTGCAGGTAAAGAGTTGATCGAAATCGAAGAAGTAGAATTGGAACCATCACTTGGTAACGGTGGTTTGGGACGTTTGGCAGCCTGCTTTATCGACTCAATCGCTACACTTGGTTTGAATGGTGACGGTGTTGGTTTGAACTACCACTTCGGTCTTTTCCAACAAGTTCTTAAAAACAACCAACAAGAAACAATTCCTAACGCTTGGTTGACTGAGCAAAACTGGTTGGTTCGCTCAAGCCGTAGCTACCAAGTGCCATTTGCACACTTCACATTGACATCGACTCTTTACGATATCGATGTACCTGGTTACAAGATAGCTACTAAAAACCGCTTGCGTTTGTTTGACTTGGATTCAGTTGATTCTTCTATCATCGAAGATGGTATCAACTTTGACAAGACAGACATCGCTCGCAACTTGACTCTCTTCCTTTACCCAGACGACAGCGACAAGCAAGGTGAATTGCTCCGTATCTTCCAACAATACTTCATGGTGTCAAACGGTGCACAATTGATCATTGATGAAGCGATCGAAAAAGGAAGCAACTTGCATGACCTTGCGGACTACGCAGTTGTACAAATCAACGATACTCACCCATCAATGGTGATTCCTGAATTGATCCGTCTCTTGACTGCGCGTGGTATCGAGCTTGATGAAGCAATCTCAATCGTACGAAGCATGACTGCCTACACTAACCACACAATCCTTGCTGAAGCCCTTGAAAAATGGCCTCTTGAATTCTTGCAAGAAGTGGTTCCTCACTTGGTACCAATCATCGAAGAATTGGACCGTCGTGTGAAGGCAGAATACAAAGACCCAGCTGTTCAAATCATCGATGAGAGCGAACGTGTTCACATGGCTCACATGGATATCCACTACGGATACAGCGTAAACGGGGTTGCGGCTCTTCACACTGAGATCTTGAAGAACTCAGAGTTGAAAGCTTTCTACGACATCTACCCAGAAAAATTCAACAACAAAACAAACGGTATCACATTCCGTCGTTGGCTCATGCATGCTAACCCAAGCTTGTCTCACTACTTGGATGAGATTCTTGGACATGGTTGGCACCATGAAGCAGATGAGCTTGAAAGACTCTTGTCATACGAAGACAAGGCTGCTGTTAAAGAAAAATTGGAAAGCATCAAGGCTCACAACAAACGTAAATTGGCTCGTCACTTGAAAGAACACCAAGGTGTGGAAATCAATACAAACTCTATCTTTGATATCCAGATCAAACGTCTTCACGAGTACAAACGCCAACAAATGAACGCTTTGTATGTGATCCACAAATACCTTGATATCAAGGCTGGTAACATCCCTGCTCGTCCAATCACAGTCTTCTTTGGTGGTAAAGCGGCTCCTGCCTACACAATTGCCCAAGACATCATTCACTTGATCCTTTGCTTGTCAGAAGTGATTGCTAACGACCCAGCTGTAGCTCCACACTTGCAAGTCGTAATGGTTGAAAACTACAACGTTACTGCAGCAAGCTTCCTTATCCCAGCATGTGACATCTCAGAACAAATCTCACTTGCTTCTAAAGAAGCTTCAGGTACTGGTAACATGAAATTCATGTTGAACGGAGCTTTGACTCTTGGTACTATGGACGGTGCTAACGTGGAAATCGCTGAGTTGGTTGGCGACGAAAACATCTACATCTTCGGTGAAGATTCAGAAACTGTTATTGACCTTTACGCAAAAGCAGCATACAAATCAAGCGAATTCTATGCTCGTGAAGCTATCAAACCATTGGTTGACTTCATCGTCAGCGACGCTGTTCTTGCAGTAGGTAAGAAAGAACGCTTGGAGCGTCTTTACAACGAATTGATCAACAAAGACTGGTTCATGACTCTCCTAGACTTGGAAGACTACATCAAAGTTAAAGAGCAAATGCTTGCTGACTACGAAGACCGTGACGCATGGTTGGATAAAGTCATCGTTAACATTGCCAAAGCAGGATTCTTCTCATCTGACCGTACAATCGCTCAGTACAACGAAGATATCTGGCACTTGAACTAAGATACAAATTCATACTAATACATTTTGTAAAAAGCGAGTTTCAATTGAAATTCGCTTTTTTGAATGTTGTTAATTTTATGCTGCTATTCCTAAAAGAAAAGGAAAAAAATGTCAATAATTTGTAGGCTTAAAAATCAAACTTAGAGGGCACTAAAAAGGCTGATTTTACTACCTTTAAGCCTCATAATCTACTTAGAAATCCCCTCAAATTCCTTGTATTCGCTTACACAAAGTGTTATAATACGATTATAGGAAAGAAGGTGTTTATATGTGGAAAAAAATATTTTTCAAAATATAAATGGACTGATTTATTCTGGATACTATTTGTGATTGTGACATGCCTCTTGACGGGCAATAATACTCTTTTTCCCCTTACCCATCAAGATATCTCTTATCATGGCTGCTATTTGGGGATTACACTTGCCTCATTTCACTTGCTTTTTATTGATAAATTTGTTATTTCGAATCGAAAATAAATGGTGAGGTTAAAATTTTTCCCCTTTTCCGATAGATACTTGAAAAATGATGATTTAAACCCGCATCTCAAGAAGAGCTGCGGGCTTTATCTTATCTCAAAAATTTGTTTACAGTGCTTTCCCAACTAGAATCTCTGCTTCGATGGTAATCTCAGTCAACTGAGTCCAGTCAATCTTGGTATGGTCGACGTGAAAGAGTAAGGGTGTCATGGCAAGCAGGGCTTGGCGTTGCTCTGCTGTGATGGATTTGGTTAGGGAGGCTGTTTGGCGAGATTGGATACTGAAGTGTTCCTGGAAATGTTCCTTAATATCTTGATTAGAATAATCCTTCTTTGTCAGCTGGTCCTGCACCATTTGGCGAATTTCTTTGAGGTGGTTTTCAGTAGGGATGACCTTAATCAAGATACCGTCTTTGGATAAAACACGACGAAACTCCCCATAGTTGGCAGGCGAAAAGATGTCGAGCAGAATATCCATACTGGCATCTTTTATAGGAAGTCGAGCTAGGTCACCAACAAACCAATTGACCGCCCAGTTGGGTTCACTCTTGGCAGCGATTTGAACGGAATCTTTGGAAATATCAAAGGCATAGAAGGTTTTTTCAGAATGACTTTCTTGGAGTTTACGAGAATAGAAGCCTTCGCCACAACCGATGTCCAAGACAGTTTTTGCAGATGATTTAGTCGCTAGTAGGTCAGAAATGCCTTCTAAGATAGCCTGGTAAAAGCCAGCTTCCAGGATTTGTTGGCGGTTTTGAAAATTTTCCTTGTTGTAGTTGGCGGATTGCTTGATTTGCGGTGCTAGATTGACATAGCCGAATTTTGATAAATCAAAAGAATGGCGGTTGCTACACTTGAGGCTAGACTCTACCAAGGTCAGATCTTCTTGGCAGATGGGGCAGGAAAAGGCGCTAGCAGAAGCAAAGCGCTGGAGTTTGGGTTTGAGGTTTGTATTCATAGTTTAAGTCTAGCAAAAAAAGGACTGGATAGCAAATGCATCCAGTCTGTTTTTAATATGTAAGGACGAAGTATTTTTTCTTACCACGGCGGATAACAGTTAGTTCATTTTCTAACTTATCTGCATCACTCAAGACATAGTCAAGGTCTTGGATACGGTCGCCGTTGACGTAGATGGCTCCGTTTTGGACATCTTCACGGGCTTGGCGTTTGGAATTCACCACACCAGATGACACAAGGAGTTCCACGATATTGTGGTTTTCGTCTGCCTGTACTTGGTAGTTTGGCACGCCACGGAGTCCTTGTTTGAGTTCTTTGACAGAAAGGTTTTTGATATTTCCTGCAAAGAGTTGCTCTGTGATATTGAGGGCTTCTTTGTAGGCCTCTTCTCCGTGAACAAGAGTCACGACTTCACGAGCCAAGACTTTTTGAGCCAAGCGTTCGTGTGGCGCCGCTTCAAATTGTTTGCGGATGTCTTCAATCTCGTCCAGTGACAAGAAAGTAAAGATTTTCAAGAAGCGAACAGCGTCAGCGTCCATAACATTCATCCAGAATTGGTACATTTCGTATGGAGAAGTCTTTTCAGGATTGAGCCAGACTGCGTTTCCTTCAGATTTACCAAATTTCTTACCAGTTGCATCTGTAATGAGTGGCACTGTGATAACGTGACCAGTCTTGTCAGCCTTACGACGAAGCAATTCGGTACCAGCTGTCATATTTCCCCACTGGTCAGAACCACCGATTTGTAGTGTGACGTTGTGCTCTTGGTTAAGGACGTAGAAGTCATATCCTTGCATGATTTGGTAAGCAAACTCAGTGTAAGAAATCCCTGTCTCGATCCGTTTTTTCACAGATTCCTTGCTCATCATGTAGTTGACAGTGAAGTATTTTCCGATATCACGGAGGAAGTCAATGAAGCTGATGCTACCAAACCAGTCGTAGTTGTTGACCATGACAGCCTTGTTTTCACCATTTTCAAAGTCAAGAAAACGAGAAAGTTGTCCTTGGATAGACTTGACCCAGCCATTTACTGTGTCTTTTGTTTGGAGACTACGCTCAGCATCTTTGAAGGACGGATCTCCGATGAGACCTGTAGCACCGCCAACGAGCGCATAAGGTTTGTGACCTGCTAGCTGCAAGCGACGACTTGTCAAGATTGCGACAAGGTGGCCTAGGTGAAGGCTGTCAGCAGTTGGATCGTAGCCAGTATAATAAGAAACTTGACCTTCTTCTAGGGCTTTACGCAAAGCTTCTTCATCAGTCGTTTGAAAAATCAAACCACGCTCTTTTAGCTCATCAAAAATGTGCATGTGTCTTTTCTCCTTTATAAAATATTGTTTCTACCTATTGTATCACAAACTCGATTAATAGCCTAGTGTAATAGGGAAGAAAGTGGCTATTTTATTGAAAGTTTCCCTTTTATGGTATAATAGAGAAAGCGAGGACATTCATGAAAGAAAGAATTAATGAATTAAAAACAAACATGCTGCATTTTTCCCAGCAGCTAATGCAACGAATTGCAAAATGGAAGAAAAGACTAGCAGAAAAACTAGCTAATAAGAAAACCAGTAAAAAGGGAACCTCTTCTGATAAAGTTAGAAGGGCAGGGTCTATTTTTGCTAAGGTTTTGAGTGGGTTTAAAATAGTTTTTAACACTCTCTTTATCTTAGGTTTTATCGGTGGACTGTTTGGCGCTGGTGTGGCTATGGGTTATGGAGTCGCTCTATTTGACAAGGCCCAGGTACCTCAAGCAGAAGAGTTGGTCAAGCAAGTGAAGGATATTGCCTCTATCTCAGAAATCACTTATTCTGACGGCAGTACCATTGCCTCGATCGAGGGCGATTTATTGCGCACTTCAGTCGCTTCAGATGCTATCTCAGACAATCTTAAGAAAGCTATTGTTGCGACAGAGGACGAGCATTTCAATGAGCACAAGGGAGTTGTGCCTAAGGCCGTTATTCGTGCGACCTTGGGAACCTTTGTCGGTCTAGGCTCGTCTAGTGGTGGTTCGACCTTGACGCAGCAGGTCATCAAGCAGCAAGTGGTGGGGGATGCTCCAACTCTGGCTCGTAAGGCTAAAGAGATTATTGATGCTCTAGCTTTAGAACGGGCCATGGGTAAGGATGAGATTTTGACAACCTACCTTAACATTGCTCCTTTTGGTCGCAATCATAAAGGTCAAAATATTGCAGGTGCCCAGCAGGCTGCAGAAGGAATCTTTGGGGTCAATGCTTCGGATTTAACGGTCCCTCAAGCAGCCTTTATCGCAGGATTGCCACAGAGTCCGATTAGTTATTCTCCTTATGAATCTGACGGCAGTATGAAGAGCGATGAGGATATGGCTTTGGGAATTAAGCGTGCCAAGGATGTCCTCTACAATATGTACCGAACAGGGGCTCTAAGTCAGGAAGACTACGATAAGTACAAAGATTATGACTTCAAGAAAGACTTCCTACCATCTGGTAGCGTTAGTGGGACTTCGCGTGACTATCTCTACTATGCAACCTTGGCAGAAGCTACTGACCGCATGTACGACTACCTCATCCAACGAGATAATGTTTCTGCGCAAGAATTAAAGAATGAGTCCATTCAGAAATCCTATCGCGATTTAGCCACTAAGGAAATTGAAAATGGTGGATATAAGATTACGACAACTATCAATAAAAATGTTCATGCTGCGATGCAAAATGCGGTTGCGACCTACGGCTATTTGCTAGATGATTCGACAGGCCAGCCTGAGGTGGGGAATGTCCTCATGGACAACCAAACGGGAGCTATCCTTGGATTTGTTGGTGGTCGTAATTATCAAGAAAATCAGAACAATCACGCTATCGATACCAAGCGTTCTCCAGCTTCAACCACAAAACCTATATTGGCCTATGGTATCGCTATTGACCAAGGTTTGATGGGAAGTGCAAGTATCTTGTCAAACTATCCTACCAACTTCTCAAACGGGAATCCCATCATGTATGTCAATAGTCCTGGTACGGGCATGATGACATTGGGAGAAGCCCTTAACTACTCATGGAATATCCCAGCCTACTGGACGTATCGTACGCTTCGAGAGAAGGGGGTTGATGTCAAAGGCTATATGGAAAAAATGGGTTACGAAATCCCAGAATATGGGATTGAAAGTTTACCGATGGGTGGGGGGATTGACGTTACAGTTGCCCAGCATACCAACGGGTATCAGACTCTAGCCAACAACGGAGTTTACCATAAGAAACATATGATCGCGAAGATTGAGTCAACGGATGGTCGAGTGGTATACGAGCACAAGGACGAGCCTGTCCAAGTTTATTCAAAAGCGACAGCAACCATCATGCAAAGTCTCCTTCGGGATGTTATCTCGTCTCGGATTACCTCAAGTTTCCAGACGGATTTGACGACTATCAATCCATCCCTAGCTCGTGCTGACTGGATCGGAAAAACTGGTACGACCAATGAAGATGAAAATATGTGGCTAATGCTTTCTACACCTCGCTTGACTTTGGGTGGCTGGTTAGGTCACGACGACAACCGACCGCTAGCCAAAGGAGCAGGCCACTACCGCAATGCCAACTATATGGCCCACTTGGTCAATGCTATCCAGCAAGCTGAACCTGGAATATGGGGGAATGAGCGCTTTAACCTGGATCCAAGTGTGACCAAGTCACAAGTTCTCCGATCTACAGGGCAAAAACCAGGCAAGGTTTCCATCAATGGAAAAGAAATAGAAGTTTCTGGATCAACAGTAACGAGCTACTGGGCGACTAAAGAAGGCGCCCCAGTGACCACCTATCGCTTTGCTATTGGAGGAAGCGATGCAGATTATCTGAACGCATGGAAGAATATTCTAGGAAGCATTCCAGCAGTGACTCCTCCAAGCTCAAGTTCAAGCAGTAGCTCTGGAAGTTCAAGTTCGAGTGGCAATACTCAAAGTGGTTCATCAGGACGTTCACGTCTATTTAATCGTTAAAAAAGAGTAGTGGCAAGGTTAGTAATTTCTCCTTGTTGCTACTTTTTTCTTTGTTGGTTTCGTGTTACAATAATAATATGAATCATTATCAGAAAAAGATTGTTAAGGGAACAGTATACTCGCTCCTCTCAGGCCTAATCTGGGGGATTTGTGGGATTTTAGGAGAGTATTTTTTCACTCATTATCCAGTGTCTTCTGGATGGATTACTTCTATGCGTTTACTAGTGGCAGGGAGTTTGGTTTTAGGTCTATCTGCCTTTCAGTTGCGTAGCCACTTGTTGGACATCTGGCGTGATAAGAAAAATTATCTACCCTTTTTAGCCTATGCTATTCTAGGTATTTTTTCTGTGCAGTTTTTCTTTTATCTCTGTGTTGAGTATTCCAATGCGACGACGGCGACCATTTTGCAATTTATCAGCCCTGTTTTTATCCTGTTTTACAATCGAATCATTTACCAGAAGAAGGCTTCTATTACAGCTGTGTTCTATGTTTTGATTGCCATGCTAGGTGTTTTTTTGATGGCTACAAAAGGGGATTTGTCCCAATTATCCATGACTCCTTTGGCTCTAGTGACAGGTTTGCTCAGTGCAGTAGGGGTCATGTTTAATGTTATCCTTCCCCAACGCTTTGCACGGCGCTACGGATTTGTTCCGACTGTTGGTTGGGGGATGATTCTGGCAGGGCTCTTTAGTAATTTTCTTTACCCTATTTATCGGATAAGTTTTCAAGTGGATCTGGTAAGTGTGCTGATTTGTCTGACGATTGCCGTGTTTGGTACTGCTTTTGCTTTCTTCCTATCTATGAAGGCTGTTTCACTCGTTTCTCCGCTAGTTGTATCGGTGGTGAGTGCTAGCGAACCGCTCTCTTCAGCTTTATTAAGTGTTCTTTTTCTGGGATTGGTCATGGATGGTTTTTTGGCCTTAGCTATGGTGTTGATTATCGTTCCGATGATTTTCTTATCTGTAGAAGAAGCAAAACAAGCCAGGTAAAGATGATTATTTGATAGTTGAGGCTTCAAATTTGAGGCCTTTTTTGGTAGAATAGGTATCATTATAACGAACCAGGAGGCACCTATGACTGCTACAAAAATGAACGCTCAAGAAATTATCCAATTTATCGCCAATGCTGAAAAGAAAACCAGTGTCAAAGTAACCTTTGAAGGGGAACTCGTAACTGCTGTACCAAGCTCAGTTGTCAAACTAGGAAATGTTTTATTCGGAGACTGGAAGGATGTTGCTCCGCTTCTCGAAGGCTTGGTAGAAAATCAAGATTATGTTGTCGAACAAGATGCTCGTAATTCTGCCGTTCCCTTGCTAGACAAGCGTGATATCAACGCTCGTATCGAGCCAGGTGCTATTATCCGCGACCAAGTGGAAATTGGTGACAATGCTGTTATCATGATGGGAGCTGTTATCAATATCGGAGCAGAAATCGGTGCCGGAACCATGATTGATATGGGTGCTATCCTTGGTGGTCGTGCCATCGTTGGGAAGAACAGCCACATTGGTGCAGGGGCAGTTTTGGCAGGTGTGATTGAACCAGCTAGTGCCGATCCAGTCCGTGTTGGGGACAATGTTCTCATAGGAGCCAATGCAGTGGTTATCGAAGGAGTCCAAATCGGTAGTGGTTCAGTTGTCGCTGCAGGAGCTATCGTTACCCAAGATGTTCCAGAAAACGTTGTAGTAGCAGGTGTTCCGGCTCGTATCATCAAAGAAATTGATGCCCAAACCCAACAAAAAACAGCGCTAGAGGATGCGCTTCGTACCTTGTAATGGTAAAAGTAAAAAAGAGGCGGAACCCTTTTTCCAGCCTCTTTCTTCTATCAAAAGGAGGATCGATAGATGTTAGATTTGATTCAGACTAGACGAGATTTACACCAGATTCCAGAGATTGGCTTGGAGGAGTTTAAGACTCAGGCTTATTTGCTGGATGTGATTGAAAAATTGACTACGGGCAAGGATTTTGTTCAAGTTCGTACTTGGCGGACAGGAATTTTGGTCTACCTGCAGGGAAGTCAGCCGGAGCGAACCATTGGTTGGCGAACAGACATTGATGGTCTGCCTATTGTCGAACAAACAGGACTGCCTTTCGCCTCTCAACACCAAGGCCGCATGCATGCTTGTGGCCATGATTTTCATATGACCATTGCCTTAGGATGTCTCGAACGCGCCCTGGAGGAACAACCCAAGAATAATTTGCTCTTCCTATTTCAGCCTGCTGAAGAAAATGAAGCAGGTGGGATGCTCATGTATGAGGATGGTGCTTTTGGGGACTGGCTGCCAGACCAATTTTATGGCCTTCATGTTCGTCCAGATCTGAAGGTTGGACAGATTGCGACCAATACACACACTCTCTTTGCAGGGACCTGTGAGGTGAAGATTCGTTTCAAAGGAAAAGGAGGGCATGCAGCTTTTCCGCATGAAGCCAATGACGCCTTGGTGGCTGCTAGTTACTTTGTAACCCAAGTACAGTCAGTTGTAAGCCGGAATGTCAATCCCATCGAGGGAGCGGTGGTGACTTTTGGCCTTTTCCAAGCTGGAACAACCAACAATGTCATTACAGACACAGCCTTTTTGCATGGAACCATTCGCGCCTTGACTCAGGACATGAGCCTCTTGGTACAAAAAAGAGTCAAGACAGTCGCAGAAGGGGTTGCAGCAGCCTTTGATATGGAAGTCGAAGTAGAACTCAAGCAAGGAGGCTACCTACCTGTTGAGAACAATCCAGCCTTGGCGCGTGAACTGATGGACTTTTTTGAAGAGAAAGATGGGATTGAGTTGATTGATATCGAGCCAGCTATGACTGGTGAGGACTTTGGTTATCTCCTTTCGAAGGTAGACGGCGTTATGTTCTGGCTAGGTATCGATAGTCCCTATGCCCTTCATCACCCTCAGATGAGTCCTAAGGAAGAAGCTTTAGCCATTGGGGTAGATGCGGTCTCTAGTTTCTTGAAAAAGAAGGCAGCAGAGTAGAGGAATTGTCTATGAAAGCAGAACTACGCAAGAAAATTTTGCAAGAAATGAAGACTCTATCTCAGGAGCAAAAACAGGCTATGGATCGAGATTTAACTGAGCGTTTCTTACAACACCCTTTTTACCAAGAAGCTAAGGTCATCGCAACCTATCTCTCCTTCCCTCATGAATTTCAAACGCAAGAACTGATCGAGCGGGTACTGAAGGACGGCAAAAAGGTTCTGATACCCAAAACCTATCCCAAGGGGCGCATGGAATTTGTGGTCTATCATCCGCAGCAGTTGGCAAAAACTTCCTTTGGTTTACTGGAACCGCAAGGAGACTTGGAAGTGGTGGAACCGTCTCAGATTGATTTGATTCATGTTCCAGGGCTAGCTTTTACGACAGAGGGCTATCGGATCGGATATGGTGGAGGATACTATGACCGCTATCTGGAACATTTTGCTGGGCAGAGCCTGAGTACAATCTATCCTTGTCAAGTTCAGGAGTTTAACTTTGAAAACCATGATATTCCCGTACAGGAGGTGCTAATCTATGAAGGAAATCTTTGATAAACGTTATCCTGTGACTAGTTTCTTCCTCCTAGTAACAGCTTTGGTATTTCTTTTGATGTTGGTTCTTACAGGTTTAAATTTTGAACGAGCAGATACCTTGCTTCATTTTGGAGCCATGTATGGACCGATCATTCGTCTGTTCCCTGAGCAGATATGGCGCCTTTTTTCGGCCATATTTGTGCATATTGGATGGGAGCATTTTATTGTCAATATGATTTCGCTCTACTTTCTTGGACGACAGGTGGAGGAGATTTTCGGTTCTAAGCAGTTTTTCTTTCTCTATCTCTTATCAGGAATGATGGGCAATCTCTTTGTGTTTGCTTTCACACCGAAAGTTGTAGCAGCAGGGGCATCCACTTCCCTATACGGGCTATTTGCTGCGATTATCGTCTTGCGTTACGCAACTCGCAACCCCTATATCCAGCAGTTGGGGCAATCCTATCTGACACTTTTCGTGATCAATATCATTGGAAGTGTTCTGATTCCAGGAATCAGCCTAGCAGGCCATATCGGTGGTGCAGTAGGCGGTGCCTTTCTAGCAGTCATTTTCCCAGTTAAATGGGAGAGAAGGATGTATAGTACCAGCCAGCGAATTGGAGCAACTGTACTTTTTATCGCACTAGCCGTTTTCCTTTGCTATAAGGGAATGAGCTATGTGTAGGGGGGAGTAGTTAAAT
>NZ_KQ970237.1:0-10184 GCF_001579025.1 Streptococcus oralis | reverse complement strand
GGGGGGATAGTTAAATGCAAGCACCGATTCGGTTGCTAATAAGTCATCTGTAAAGATGGCTTTTTTTATTGCAAGCTTCAACAAAAAACAAAGCCCTTATTTAAGAGCTTTGTTTTTCTTCTATTCCCCTTCAGCTAACTCTTTTCCGAGTTGGATGAGGTAGTCTTTCAAGTCGTCTTTTACCTGTGGGTGTTTGAGAGCGTAGTCAATGGAGGTTTTCATAAAGCCAAACTTGTCTCCGACATCGTAACGAGCCCCTTTGAACTCACGAGCAAATACACGTTGTGTTTTATTGAGGGTATCGATTGCATCTGTCAGCTGAATTTCATTTCCTGCACCTGGAGCTTGGTTTTCGAGGATTTGGAAAATTTCAGGAGTGAGGAGGTAGCGTCCGATGATAGCAAGGTCGCTAGGAGCATCCTCTGGCGCTGGTTTTTCAACGAAGGTTTCAACGCTGTAAAGGCCGTCTTTTCCTTCGCCTTGCGGAGCAATAACCCCATAGGCAGATACTTCGTCGTGAGGGACTGGCATAACAGCGATAGTAGACGCGTGAGTACGCTCGTAGTCATCCATGAGTTGTTTGGTAAGTGGAACAGCCTTTTCGTCCGTGATATCCATCAAGTCATCACCAAGCATAACGACAAAAGGTTCATTTCCGACGAAAGCTTTGGCTTGCAAGACAGCATCTCCGAGACCACGTGGATGTGTTTGACGGATAAAATGCAGGCGCATGCCAGTTGTTTCATCAACTAGCTTCAGAAGATCTGTTTTCCCTTTTTCTTTGAGGTTGTATTCCAATTCGAAGTTTGAATCAAAATGGTCCTCGATGGAACGTTTTGACTTACCTGTAACAACCAAGATATCTTCGATACCAGATTTGAGAGCTTCTTCAACGATAAACTGGATAGTGGGCTTGTCTACGATTGGCAACATTTCCTTGGCCAAGGCCTTAGTTGCTGGGAGGAAGCGAGTTCCCAATCCAGCAGCAGGGATGACTGCTTTTCTGACTTTTTGTTTCATGATGTTCCTTTCTATAAAGGTCTATGACCATTCGTTTTCTGCTTTAAATTCATTGCTCATGATGTCAGTGATTGCTTCTTTGATATTGACACCTTCGTAGATCACTCGGTAAATAGCCTGTGTGATTGGCATGTAGACACCCAATTCCTGAGCCAGCTCGTAAGCTGCTCGAGTTGTTGAAATGCCTTCGATGACCATACCCATGTTTGCTTCGATGTCTGCGAGAGATTCTCCGCGACCGAGAGCATCACCGGCCCTCCAGTTACGAGAGTGGACAGATGTCCCCGTTACGATCAAATCTCCAACTCCGGAAAGACCGCTATAAGTCAGAGGGTTAGCTCCCAGAGCGACCCCTAGACGGGTGATTTCAGCTAAACCACGGGCAATGATAGCCGCCTTGGCATTGTCGCCAAATCCTAGACCATGTAGTGCCCCAGCGCCAACTGCGATGATGTTTTTGAGGGCACCAGCGGTTTCAACCCCGATAACATCCGTATTAGTATAGAGACGGAAGTAGTGATTGCTAAAGAGATTTTGGACGTACTGGGCCGTTTCAAGATCTTTAGAGGCTGCAGTGATCAAGGTAATATCCCGCACAATCGTTTCCTCAGCGTGGCTAGGTCCTGAAACAACGACGATATCACTGCGAAGGTCAGCTGGGATTTCCTCTTCAAGAATAGTTGATAGACGTTTGTGGCTATCTGGTTCCAATCCTTTGGAGGCATGCATGATGACAACCTTGTGATCGAGCACCTTTGCTACTTGTTGGGCAACCAGTCTCGTTACTTTTGTTGGGACTACAAATAAAACAGCATCCACATCCTTGAGTGTTTCTTCCAAGTCATGATAGGCTTTGATTTTTTCGTCGAGTAGGATATCTTTGAAGTAGCGTTTGTTTGTATGTTGGTTATTGATTTCATCAATTTGGTCAGAAATATTTCCCCAAATTCGAACCTCGTGTCCATTGTCGTTTAGGACCTGCGAAAGTGCAGTTCCCCAAGAACCAGGACCCAAGACAGCGATGGTTTGTTTCTTCATCTTTTCCTCCTTGTAAGAGTTCTTCCTTTCATTTTACCATAAAAAGCCTTTTCATGCATCACCTGTGGATGAAAGCGCACTAATTTATAACAAGGAGACTTCTTTGACAAGATGCCTCTTTTTTGCTAGAATAGCATCAATATGAACGAATGAGAAGGAGCTGACGCAGGATGTCGCTCCCTTTATCTATTTTATTAGGAGGAAATATGCTCATTAAAAAAATAAAAACCTATAAATGGCAGGCCTTGGCATCCTTAATGATGACAGGCTTGATGGTTGCGAGTTCACTCTTGCAACCGCGCTATTTGCAAGAGGTGTTAGAGGCTTTGTTGGCCGGACAAAATGAGGCTATTTATAGTATTGGCGCTTGGCTGATAGGGGTAGCCCTAGTCGGTCTGGTTGCAGGTGGGGTCAATGTAACGCTTGCAGCCTATATTGCTCAAGGAGTGTCTTCGGACCTTCGGGAAGACGCTTTTCGCAAGATCCAGACTTTTTCTTATGCCAATATCGAGCAGTTTAATGCCGGCAACCTTGTTGTCCGTATGACCAATGATATTAACCAAATTCAGAACGTGGTGATGATGGCTTTTCAAATTCTCTTCCGTCTCCCTCTTCTCTTTATCGGTTCCTTTATCTTGGCGGTCCACACTCTCCCGTCACTTTGGTGGGTGATTGTCCTCATGGTGCTCCTAATCTTTGCACTAACAGCCATCATGATGGGGATGATGGGACCACGATTTGCTAAGTTTCAAACCCTTCTTGAACGGATCAATGCTATCGCTAAGGAAAATCTACGTGGTGTGCGCGTGGTTAAATCCTTTGTGCAGGAAAAAGCACAATTTGACAAATTTACCGATGTTTCTGATGAACTTCTCGGCCAAAATCTTTATATCGGTTATGCCTTCTCAGTTATAGAACCCGTTATGATGCTAGTCGGCTATGGAGCGGTCTTCCTCTCTATCTGGTTGGTGGCAGGCATGGCTCAGTCAGATCCATCTGTTGTGGGCTCTATTGCTTCCTTTATCAACTATCTCAGCCAGATTATCTTTACCATCATCATGGTTGGATTTTTAGGAAATTCTGTCAGTCGTGCCATGATTTCCTTGCGTCGTATCCGCGAGATTCTAGATACCGAGCCAGCGATGACCTTTAAAGAACTCCCAGATGAAGAGTTAGAAGGAAGTCTCTCTTTTGAAAATGTGACCTTTACCTATCCCAATGACGATGAACCTATGCTGAAGAATGTAACCTTTGAAATTGCGCCTGGTCAGATGGTCGGTGTGGTTGGGGCGACTGGAGCAGGGAAGTCCACTCTAGCTCAGTTAATTCCACGACTTTTTGATCCACAGGAGGGATCTATCAAGATTGGTGGCAAGGATATTCGAGATGTCAGCGAGGGAACCTTGCGTAAAACAGTTTCCATTGTCTTGCAACGTGCTATTCTCTTTAGTGGGACCATTGCAGATAATATTCGTCAAGGGAAAGGCAATGCCAGCGTGTCAGAAATGGAACGTGCAGCACGGATTGCCCAAGCCAGTGAATTTATCGGACGCATGGAAAACAAATTTGAGAGTCAGGTTGAAGAACGTGGCACCAACTTTTCTGGTGGACAAAAGCAACGGATGTCCATTGCTCGTGGGATTGTCAGCAATCCCCGTATCCTGATTTTTGACGATTCGACTTCAGCCCTAGATGCCAAGTCAGAAAGACTCGTACAGGAAGCTTTGAATAAAGACCTGAAAGGGACGACAACCATTATCATCGCTCAAAAGATCAGTTCAGTCGTCCATGCGGACAAGATTTTGGTCTTGGACCAAGGACGTTTGATTGGAGAAGGAAGGCATGCAGACTTGGTAGCTAACAATGCCGTCTACCGCGAAATCTACGAAACACAAAAGGGAAAGGAGGAATAAAATGAAAACCGTTCGATTTTTCTGGAATTATTTTAAAGTTTACAAGTTCTCCTTTGTCATTGTGATTCTGATGGTTGCAGTTGCGACGATTGCCCAAGCCCTCTTTCCAGTTTTTTCAGGTCAAGCAGTCACGGAGCTTGCTAACCTAGTTCTGGCTTATCAAAATGGAACTTCCGAACTAGCCTGGCAGAGTTTATCAGCTCTGATGCTGAATCTAGCTCTGGTTGTCCTAGCCCTAGTGGTATCCAGTTTGATTTACATGACCTTGATGACTCGTGTGATTGCTGAGTCGACAAATGAGATGCGTAAGGGCCTCTTTGGCAAACTTTCCCGTTTGACCGTTTCTTTCTTTGACCGCCATCAGGATGGGGACATCCTTTCTCGCTTCACGAGTGACTTGGATAACATCCTTCAAGCCTTCAATGAAAGCCTAGTTCAGGTCATGAGCAATATTGCTCTTTACATCGGTTTGATTTTTGTCATGTTTTCAAGAAATGTGACGCTAGCCCTAATAACAGTAGCCAGCACCCCAGTGGCCTTTCTCATGCTGGTTTTCATCGTGAAAATGGCCCGCAAGTACACCAATTTCCAGCAAAAAGAGGTTGGGAAACTCAACGCCTACATGGACGAGAGTATTTCAGGTCAGAAAGCTGTTATCGTACAAGGAATTCAAGACGACATCGTAGCAGGCTTTGTGGAGCAAAATGAGCGCGTGCGCAAGGCAACTTTTAAAGGAAGAATGTTCTCAGGCATCCTCTTTCCAGTTATGAATGGGATGAGCTTGGTTAATACGGCTATCGTCATTTTTGCAGGTTCTGCGGTCTTGCTGCACGATCCAAGTATCGAAACAACGACAGCCCTAGGTTTGATTGTCATGTTTACCCAATTTTCTCAGCAGTACTACCAGCCGATTATCCAGGTGGCTGCTAGCTGGGGTAGCCTCCAGTTGGCCTTTACTGGGGCGGATCGTATCCAAGAAATGTTCGATGCAGAAGAAGAGATCCGTCCGCAAAATGCACCAGCTTTTACGGAATTACGAGAAGGTGTTGAAATCAGTCACATTGATTTCTCTTATGTGCCTGACAAGCCGATTTTGAAAGATGTTAGCATTTCAGCTCCTAAGGGGCAGATGATAGCAGTTGTCGGTCCAACTGGTTCAGGGAAAACGACCATCATGAACCTCATCAATCGTTTCTACGATGTGGATGCAGGTAGCATTTCTTTTGATGGGAAAGACATTCGTGACTACGACTTGGACAGCCTGCGGAGCAAGGTCGGTATTGTCTTGCAGGATTCGGTCTTGTTTAGTGGAACGATTCGGGACAATATCCGCTTCGGCGTGCCAGATGCCAGTCAGGAAATGGTCGAAGCAGCTGCCAAGGCAACTCATATTCATGACTATATCGAAAGCTTGCCTGATAAGTATGATACCCTTATTGATGATGAGCAAAATATCTTCTCGACTGGGCAGAAACAATTGATTTCCATCGCTCGAACCTTGATGACAGATCCTCAAGTCCTAATCTTAGATGAAGCGACTTCCAATGTCGATACCGTAACAGAAAGCAAGATTCAACATGCTATGGAGGCAGTAGTAGCAGGTCGAACCAGTTTTGTCATTGCCCATCGTCTCAAGACCATCCTCAATGCCGATCAGATTATTGTCCTCAAAGATGGAGAGGTTATTGAACGTGGAAATCATCACGAGTTGCTCAAACTTGGCGGTTTCTACTCAGAACTGTATCACAATCAATTTGTCTTCGAATAAAAAAGAAGTTGTCCTCGTTGGGCAGCTTTTTCTTGTCCATAAAAAATACTTATCACGGTCTTTAAAAAAACATATTAGACAGGAAAGGGTTGGAGTGATAAGATAAGACTGTCGCAAGAAAATCGAAAGGAGACACATCATGGCTAGAACGGTTGTAGGAGTTGCTGCAAATCTATGTCCTGTAGATGCAGAAGGGAAAAACATTCACTCATCTGTATCCTGTAAATTTGCAGAGAGCATTCGTCAAGTCGGTGGTCTCCCTTTAGTGATTCCTGTAGGAGATGAGTCCATTGTGCGCGATTATGTGGAAATGATTGACAAACTCATCTTGACAGGTGGGCAAAATGTCCATCCTCAGTTTTATGGAGAGAAAAAAACCATTGAGAGCGATGATTACAACCTTGTACGCGATGAGTTTGAGCTAGCTCTCCTGAAAGAAGCGCTCCGTCAGAATAAACCTATTATGGCAATCTGTCGCGGAGTTCAGCTGGTCAATGTTGCTTTTGGCGGCACTCTCCACCAAGAAATTGAAGGTCACTGGCAAGGCTTGCCTTTTGGAACATCTCATTCTATTGAGACAGTAGAAGGAAGCGTGGTGGCTAAGTTGTTTGGCAAAGAAAGTCAGGTCAACTCAGTCCATCGTCAGAGTATCAAAGATCTGGCACCTAATTTCCGTGTGACAGCGGTGGACCCTCGAGATCAGACAGTGGAAGCGATTGAGTCTGTCGACGAGCATCGTATTATCGGTTTACAGTGGCACCCAGAGTTCCTGGTCAATGAAGAAGATGGCAATTTAGAATTATTTGAGTATTTATTAAATGAATTGTAACGGTTAGAGTCTCTAGCCGTTTTTATTCGTCCTTTCAGATTTTTTATATTTTAGCATTTTTACGCAAACGTTTGAATTCTGATAAAAATTGGGCAAATTCAATAAAAAAGCTTGAAAAAATCGAAGGTAAGCGTTATGATAGAAAAGAAGAAATATTGGAGGATTATCATGTCACATATTAAATTTGATTATTCAAAAGTTTTAGACAAATTTGTTGCCCCACATGAAGTGGAGTACATGCAAGCACAAGTAACAGCTGCAGACGAATTGATTCGTAAAGGAACTGGTGCTGGTAGCGACTTTTTGGGTTGGTTGGACCTTCCTGAAAACTACGACCGCGAAGAATTCGACCGCATCTTGAAAGCTGCTGAGCAAATCAAGTCAGATAGCGATGTTTTGGTGGTAATCGGTATCGGTGGATCATACCTTGGTGCCAAAGCAGCTATTGACTTCTTGAACCACCACTTTGCTAACTTACAAACAAAAGAAGAGCGTAAAGCGCCACAAATCCTTTACGCTGGAAACTCAATTTCATCTACTTACCTTGCTGACTTGGTAGAGTACGTAGCTGACAAAGACTTCTCAGTAAACGTGATTTCTAAATCAGGTACAACAACAGAACCAGCGATTGCTTTCCGTGTCTTCAAAGAACTCTTGGTTAAGAAATACGGACAAGAAGAAGCCAACAAACGTATCTATGCAACAACTGACCGCCAAAAAGGTGCTGTTAAGGTTGAAGCAGATGCCAACGGTTGGGAAACATTTGTTGTTCCAGATGACATCGGTGGACGCTTCTCAGTATTGACAGCAGTTGGTTTGCTTCCAATCGCAGCATCAGGTGCAGACATCAAAGCCCTTATGGAAGGTGCGAATGCAGCTCGTAAAGATTACACTTCAGACAAGATTGCTGAAAATGAAGCTTACCAATACGCAGCAGTTCGTAACATCCTTTACCGTAAAGGCTACGCTACTGAAATCTTGGTAAACTACGAGCCATCACTTCAATACTTCTCAGAATGGTGGAAACAATTGGCTGGTGAGTCAGAAGGGAAAGACCAAAAAGGTATTTACCCAACTTCAGCTAACTTCTCAACTGACTTGCACTCACTTGGTCAATTTATCCAAGAAGGAACTCGTATCATGTTTGAAACAGTTGTCCGTGTTGACAAACCACGTAAGAACGTGATCATTCCTACTTTGGAAGAAGACCTTGACGGACTTGGTTACCTTCAAGGAAAAGACGTTGACTTTGTAAACAAAAAAGCAACTGACGGTGTTCTTCTTGCCCACACTGACGGTGATGTGCCAAACATGTACGTGACTCTTCCAGAGCAAGATGCTTTCACTCTTGGTTACACTATCTACTTCTTCGAATTGGCAATCGCCCTTTCAGGTTACTTGAATGCTATCAACCCATTTGACCAACCAGGTGTTGAAGCCTACAAACGCAACATGTTTGCCCTTCTTGGAAAACCAGGATTTGAAGAATTGAGCAAAGAACTTAACGCACGTCTATAATAGAAGAAAAGAGTGGCTTGTCCACTCTTTTTACTCTCTTTATTCGTAGACATTGGACTCAGGCGAGACTTGTGATATAATATAGAAAGCAAAAAGGCAGACGCCTAGAGACTTTATAGGAGAAACTATGTCAAAAGATATCCGCGTACGCTACGCACCAAGTCCAACAGGACTACTACACATCGGAAATGCCCGTACAGCATTGTTTAACTACCTTTACGCACGCCATCATGGTGGAACTTTTATCATTCGTATCGAAGATACTGACCGTAAACGCCATGTTGAGGATGGAGAACGTTCTCAGCTTGAAAATCTTCGCTGGTTGGGCATAGATTGGGATGAAAGCCCAGAAACTCATGAAAATTACCGCCAATCAGAGCGTTTGGAACTCTATCAAAAATACATCGATCAATTGCTGGCCGAAGGAAAAGCCTACAAATCTTACGTCACAGAAGAAGAGTTGGCAGCTGAACGCGAACGCCAAGAAGCAGCTGGCGAAACACCACGTTACATCAATGAATATCTTGGCATGAGCGAAGAAGAAAAAGTAGCTTACATCGCAGAACGTGAAGCAGCTGGTATCATCCCAACTGTTCGTTTGGCTGTCAATGAGTCTGGTATCTACAAATGGCATGATATGGTCAAAGGTGATATCGAGTTTGAAGGTGGCAACATCGGGGGCGACTGGGTTATCCAAAAGAAAGATGGTTACCCAACTTACAATTTTGCCGTTGTGATCGATGACCACGATATGCAAATCTCTCACGTTATCCGCGGTGATGACCATATTGCTAATACTCCAAAACAACTCATGGTCTATGAAGCGCTTGGTTGGGAAGCCCCAGAGTTCGGTCACATGACTTTGATCATCAACTCTGAAACGGGTAAAAAATTGTCTAAACGGGACACTAACACCCTTCAGTTTATCGAAGACTACCGTAAAAAAGGCTATTTGCCAGAAGCTGTCTTTAACTTTATTGCCCTTCTTGGCTGGAACCCTGGTGGGGAAGACGAAATCTTCTCTCGTGAGGAATTGATTAAACTCTTTGATGAAAACCGCCTCAGCAAGTCTCCAGCAGCCTTCGACCAGAAGAAACTAGACTGGATGAGCAACGACTACATCAAGAGAGCTGATCTAGCTACTATCTTTGAAATGGCGAAACCATACTTAGAAGAAGCAGGACGTTTAACTGACAAGTCTGAAAAAATGGTAGAACTCTACAAGCCACAAATGAAGTCGGTAGACGAAATCGTTCCACTGACAGACCTTTTCTTCTCAGATTTCCCAGAGTTGACAGACGCTGAGCGCGAGGTCATGGCAGGAGAAACCGTTCCGGTTGTTCTAGAAGCCTTCAAAGCAAAACTAGAAGCAATGACAGACGAGGAATTTGTGACAGAAAACATCTTCCCACAAATCAAAGCAGTTCAAAAAGAAACGGGTATTAAAGGGAAAAACCTCTTCATGCCGATTCGTATTGCCGTTTCAGGTGAAATGCATGGACCAGAACTTCCAGATACGATTTACCTATTAGGTCGTGAGAAATCTATCCAGCATATCGATAATATGCTCAAAGAGATTTCTAAATAAAAGGACTTCCGATGGATACATGGGAAAAGATGTATAAAGAAGCACGAACCTTATTCAATCCCCACGAAGTTTCTGACTTTGTTTATGCTAACCATGTTGTTGCTGCAGTAGAAGCAGAAGATGGTCAGATCTTCACAGGATTTTGTATGGAGGGCACTTGTGGCGTTTTTCATCTCTGTGCAGAACGAGCGGCTCTCTTCAATATGTATCAATTTTCAGGACAGACCAAGGTTAAGAAAATCCTCGCCTTTCGAGATAAACCTCCCTACGGCGAAGGATCAGGTATGCCCTGTGGCGCTTGCAGAGAATTTCTCTTAGAATTGAATGCTGAAAACAAAGAAGCAGAGTTCATGATGGACTACGAAACAAGAAAAACAATTAAGGTTGCCGAATTAATCCCTTACTGGTGGGGAGAGGAACGCGCGACTAATTGGCAAGATAAATAGAAGGAGTCAGTTTAACTGGCTCTTTTCCCTAATCTTTTCAGAATTTCGATAAAGAGGAAAAAAG
>NZ_KQ970236.1:350510-357528 GCF_001579025.1 Streptococcus oralis | reverse complement strand
TATCCAGTAGCTTATCATCTAAGCCTGTACGAGGAGGGTCGACTATCAGGGCATCTGCTCGGTAGCCTTCTTGATACCAGCGTGGAATAATCTCTTCTGCTGTCCCCGCTTCGTAATGGGTATTGTCAAACCCCATTTTTTGAGCATTTCGCTTGGCATCTTCAATGGCTTCTGGAATAATATCCATTCCTCTGAGACTCTTGACCTTATTTGCGAAGGCAAATCCAATCGTCCCAACACCGCAATAGGCATCGATCAGATGATCCTCTTTGCTGACATCCAGAGCCTTAACTGCTTCACTATAGAGAATTTCTGTCTGCTCAGGATTAAGCTGATAAAAAGCTCGAGGGGAAAGAGAAAACTCATAGTCGAGTACTCCTTCTTGAATACTCTCTTGGCCCCAGATAATTTCCGTCTTTTCACCATAGATTTCACTTGTTTTTGCTGTATTTGTATTGACAGCAACCGTGACAACTTCTGGAAAATCATTGACTAAATCTTTGACCAGTTGATTTAAATTAAGCTGGCGATTTGTGACAATGATAATCTGAACTTGCCCCGTTTTTCTTGCTCTGCGTACCATGATGGTGCGAACACCGAGCGTTTTTCTCTCATCGGTGACGGGGATTTGGTGGTAAGTAAGAAGTTCAGCTAGGCGATTCGCAATCACTTGGGTTTCCTTATCTTGCACCAAACAGTCTTTCAACTCTACGAGATAATGAGAGTTTTGCGCATACAAACCTGCCTTGACCTGATTTTTAAATTTTCGAGTCTGGAATTGAAGCTTAGCACGGTAGTACTTTGGTTCCTGCATTCCGATAGTTGGACGGATTTCATAGTTTTCATATCCTGCAGGAGCAAATTTTTTCAAGGCTTGGTGGAGCAAATCCGTTTTGAACTCTAACTGTTTATCATAGTTAAGGTGCATGATTTGACAACCACCACATTCATTATAAATCGTACAAGCTGGTACGACTCGAAATTTAGACTTCTTATTAACCTTTAGTAATTTGGCTTCAACAAAGTTGCGTTTAATAGAAGTAATTTGACAATAGATGTCTTCTCCTTTGAGAGCGCCTGGCACAAAAACGAGGGTTTTCTGATAGAAACCGATTCCCTCACCATTGATACCCATCCGCTTGATTTTTAAAGGTATTTTTTGTTTGACTTTCAGATTCATACCCCTATCTTATCACATTTTAGGGTATAATAGAACTATGAAAATCACAAAACTTGAAAAGAAGAAACGTCTTTACTTGATGGAGTTAGATGAACAGCAAACCTCTTATATCACGGAGGATACCATTGTCCGTTTTATGTTGTCTAAAGATAAGGTGGTTAGCACTGAAGAATTGACCGAGATTCAGGGCTTTGCTCAGTTTTCTTATGGTAAGAATCTCGCCCTCTACCATCTATCATTTAAAGCTCGAACCGAAAAGGAAGTTCGTGAGTATCTGAAAAAGTATGATCTTGATGAAAAAATCACAAGTCAAGTTATCGCCAATCTTAAAGAAGATAACTGGATTAATGATCGTCAGTATACCTACTCTATCATCAATGCAAATCAACTTTCTGGAGATAAGGGACCCTATGTGCTAGCTCAAAAACTGTCTCAAAAAGGGATTGCCAAAGCAACTATTGAAGATGTTTTAAAGGATTTTGATTTTTCAGAGGTTGCTCAACGTGTGGCGGAGAAACTTCTAAAAAAATACACGGGAAAGCTTCCCGCTCGTGCCTTGCAAGATAAGATTATCCAAAACTTAACGAACAAAGGCTTCTCCTATTCTGATGCTAAGAATGCCTTTGACGACTTGGACAGTCAAGTCGACCAAGAAACGACTCAAGATCTCATTTTTAAAGAGCTAGACAAACAATATGCTAAGTATGCTCGAAAGTATGAAGGATACGAACTTAAACAGCGTTTAACCCAAGTTTTAGCTCGAAAAGGCTATGATTTTTCGGATATAGCCAGCGCTCTCAGAGAATATCTTTAACATTTTCAGGTAAAATTCAAAAAAATTAGACCGATTTATGATATAATAGTAAACGATAAACTTATAAATTGTAGAAAGTTGGTTAGTTATGAAACTTCCAAAAGAAGGCGACTTTATTACAATTCAAAGTTATAAGCATGATGGAAGTCTCCACCGTACTTGGCGGGACACCATGGTACTAAAAACAACAGAGAACGCTATTATTGGCGTCAACGACCACACACTTGTTACCGAAAGTGACGGTCGTCGTTGGGTGACTCGAGAACCGGCTATTGTTTACTTTCACAAAAAATATTGGTTTAATATCATTGCTATGATTCGTGATAATGGGATTTCCTACTATTGCAATATGGCAAGTCCTTACTATCTAGATGAGGAAGCCCTGAAATACATTGATTATGATTTGGATGTCAAGGTTTTCACTGATGGTGAAAAGCGTCTCTTGGACGTTGAAGAGTATGAGCGCCATAAACGCAAAATGAAGTATTCTGATGATTTAGACTATATTTTGAAAGAGCATGTTAAAATCCTTGTTGATTGGATTAACAATGGACGCGGTCCTTTCTCAGAGGCCTATGTCAACATTTGGTACAAACGCTACATAGAACTAAAGAATCGGTAAAGTTGTCAAACTGGGGTGAAAACCCTGGTTTTTTTATTTGAAAAACCCAGCTTTTCAGCTGGGTTGATTTCTATATATCTAATTTAGTGACAGTAAACTTGATGTGGGAATAGTCTTTTTCAACATCCTTATCCAACAAGAAAGCCGTGGCATCCTTCTTAACCTGAACCAGGTCAATATTCTGGGCTTGAGCTGCATAGACGCATCCACAATAACATTGACGATAGATATCATACTCCTCGCACATCTCCACCGAACGCTTGTAGCCTTGATTTTTCTTGAAATCACTTGGGAGATAGTGGGTGGTATAAATCTTTTGCACATCAATTCCGATGCTGTTGATGGTTTGAGAATTCTTATGAGGACTGATGGTCAAGGCTGAACCAAAGTAATCAAAGCCCAAGTCCATAGCTACCTGTGCTGTTTTATCCAGACGGTAGTCAAAACAAACCTTGCAACGGTCACCACCTTCGGGTTCTTCTTCCAGTCCTCTGACTAACTTCCGGTATTCATTTGGTTCGTAGGGAGCTTCAAGGTACTGAACCGTATTGCCTGTTCGCTCATTGAAATCACTGACAAATTTTTTTGTAACGTAGGCCCGCTTGTGGTATTCTGCCTTTGGATGAATATTGGAATTGGCAAAATAGATAGTCACATCAGCGTATTTTGTCAGGTATTCTAGAGTGTAGGTACTACAAGGAGCACAGCAAACATGCATGAGAATAGTGGGACGTTGCTCATTTTTCTCCCAAACCTGAACCATTTTCTGCATGACACGGTCATAATTAATCTTCTGATTGAGATTCATCTTGCTCAGAATTTCTTCTACATCAATCATGTTCTTCTCCTTCTTCTAGTCTTATTTTATCATATAAGTTAGGAGAGCTCAAATCAATTTTAGAAGAGAAAACCTTAAAAGGAGGGATTATGTTCCCTCCTTTTGTGTTTTTTATAAGTTGCTTTTACATCATCCCGCCCATCATGCTTGGATCCATTGCTGGAGCTGGGGCTACTGGTTCTGGTTTATTGGCTACGACTGCTTCTGTTGTTAAAATCAAGCTAGCTACAGAGGCTGCATTTTGAAGGGCAGAACGGCTCACTTTAACTGGGTCAATGATTCCCTCTTCAATCATGTTGACCCACTCGCCAGTCGCTGCGTTGAAACCTGTACCAACTTCCGCATTTTTCAAACGATCGATGACAATAGATCCTTCAAATCCTGCATTGTGGGCGATTTGACGAACAGGTTCTTCCAAGGCGCGGAGAACAATGTTGCGTCCTGTCGCTTCATCTCCTGTCAATTCCAAATCAGCTACGGCTGGAATGACATTGACAAGAGCAGTTCCACCACCTGCAACGATTCCTTCTTCCACGGCTGCACGAGTAGCGTTGAGGGCATCTTCGATGCGGAGTTTCATTTCTTTCAACTCAGTTTCAGTTGCAGCTCCGACCTTGATGACTGCGACACCACCTGACAATTTAGCCAAGCGTTCTTGCAATTTTTCACGGTCAAATTCAGATGTTGTAGTTTCGATTTGAGACTTGATAACCGCAACACGGTGAGAAATAGCTTCAGGATTTCCAGCACCTTCTACGATAACAGTGCTATCTTTGTCCACAGTTACTCTCGCTGCTTGACCAAGCGCCTCAATAGTAGCGTCTTTCAACTCAAGGCCAAGATCTTCTGTGATGACTGTTCCTCCTGTCAAGATGGCGATGTCTTCAAGCATCGCTTTGCGACGGTCACCGAATCCAGGTGCCTTGACAGCTACGACATTGAATGTTCCACGAATCTTGTTCAATACAAGAGTCGGAAGAGCTTCGCCATCCACATCATCTGCAATAATCAAGAGTGGACGGTTGCTTTGGAGAATACTTTCTAGAAGTGGCAAGATTTCTTGGATATTTGAAATCTTCTTATCAGTAATCAAAATGTATGGATTTTCAAGGTCAGCCACCATTTTTTCGCTATCTGTCACCATGTACTGTGATAGGTAACCACGGTCAAACTGCATTCCTTCCACGACTTCGAGCTCTGTTTCCATACCACGTGACTCTTCAATAGTAATGACTCCGTCTTTACCAACTTTTTCCATAGCTTCAGAGATGTATTCGCCGACTTTCTCAGAACGAGAAGATACGGCAGCAACCTGAGCGATAGCTTCTTTGTTAGCAACAGGGATGGCGTTATTTTTCAAAGCTTCTACAGCTGCAGCAACCGCTGCTTCAATCCCACGACGAATACCGATTGGGTTGGCACCCGCGGTGACGTTTTTGATTCCTTCGCGGACGATAGCTTGAGTCAAGACTGTTGCAGTTGTCGTTCCGTCACCTGCGATATCATTGGTTTTTGAAGCTACTTCTGATACCAATTTGGCACCCATATTTTCAAAATGGTCTTCCAACTCGATTTCTTTGGCAATGGTCACACCGTCATTGGTAATCAAAGGTGAGCCAAATGATTTTTCCAACACAACATTACGACCTTTTGGTCCTAAGGTTACTTTAACAGTGTCTGCTAGGATATCGACACCACGGACCATCGCTGAACGAGCATCAGATGAAAATTTAATTTCTTTTGACATACTTACTTTCTCCTTCTATTCTTCAATGATTGCCAAAATATTAGCTTCACCTACGATGATGTACTTTTCATCGCCATCTTTGACATCAATACCTGCGTGGGCTTCAACTAAGACACGGTCTCCAGGCTTAACGCTTGGATCAACCAAGTCACCATTCAAGGTACGAACACCTTGTCCAGTAGCTACAACTTGGGCTGTTTTTGTTTTTTCTTGGGCTGAGCCTGCAAGGACAAAGCCTCCAACAGTTTGTTCTTTTTCTTCGATTTTCAAGACCACACGGTCTCCTAATGGTTTCAACATCTGTTTTCCTCCATGATAAACTACATATTATTAGCACTCTTTATATCTGAGTGCTAATTTATAGTTCTATTGTATCACTTGGTCAGAAATAGTCAAGAAAAAAGTCTGACTTTGGCAAGATAAAAAGCCTGAGACCAACTCAGACTTTTCAATGTTTATACTCAATGAAAATCAAAGATCAAACTAGGAAGCTAGCCGCAGGTTGCTCAAAGCACTGCTTTGAGGTTGTAGATAAGATTGACGAAGTCAGTTACCTATACCCACGGCAAGGTGAAGTTGACGTGGTTTGAAAAGATTTTCGAAGAGTATTAAAATGGCAATTCCTCCTCTTCCAAGACCAAATCTGCCAAATCCTGTCCTGCGTTATTTTCACGCATAGCACGTTGGGCGCGGCTTTCCAAAAGTTGGAATCCTGTGGCAAGGACTTCAGTCACATAGTTCATCTGGCCCTTTTTCTCGAAGCGACGGGTACGAAGTTCTCCATCCACAGAGATAAGACTACCTTTAGTTGCGTAGCTTGCTAAGGTTTCAGCCAATTTTCCCCAAAGAACCAAATTGACAAAATCAGCTTCACGTTCCCCATTTTGGTCTTTGTAACGACGGTTCACAGCGATAGTTGCTCGCGCTACCGACTTGTCATTGTTGGTTTTGTGCAATTCTGGTGTAGACGTCAAGCGCCCGATCATAATAACTTTATTATACATATTTTCTTCCTCCTACTTATCTATTCGCAAGGAATCAAAAAAAGTTACAGAAATTTGTAACTTTTCGAAGAAATTTTTTATTTTTTATGCACCATGAAACCTGTCGCCTGTTGATTGGCCATAATGGTCATATCTGTAATCTGCACACGGCGAGGCTGACTGGTCACATAGACAACTGTATCTGCAATATCTTGAGCTTGCAAGGCCTCAATTCCCTGATAAACCGTCGCAGCCCGCTCTTTGTCACCATGAAAACGAACTGTAGAGAAATCTGTTTCGACAATCCCTGGTTGAATGGTAGTTACCTTGATATCTGTTGCAATGGTATCAATTCGCAAACCATCTGAAAAAGTCTTGATAGCAGCCTTGGTGGCTGAGTAAACAGCTGCCCCAGCATAGGCATAGATTCCTGCGGTCGATCCCATATTGATAATATGACCTTGATTGGCTGCTACCATAGAAGGCAAGAAACAGCGAGTGACTGCCATCAACCCCTTGACATTGGTATCTAACATGGTCAGCATATCCAACTCTTCATAGTCTTGATAGGGAGCCAAGCCAAGAGCTAGTCCAGCGTTATTGACCAAGATATCAATCTGCCCTATCGTTTCTAGAATATCGGAACAAACAGTCTTTACCATGGTCATATCCGTCACATCCAGAGGAAAAGTCCAAACTGTTTGATTTGGAAACGTTTCTGCAAACTCTGACTTGAGGGCCTCTAGTCTGTCTGTCCGTCGCCCTGTTAGAACGACATTCTCCCCCTGCTCCAGATAAGCACGCGCAATCGCTTCACCGATTCCTGAGGTCGCT
>NZ_KQ970236.1:339927-350490 GCF_001579025.1 Streptococcus oralis | reverse complement strand
TGTAATCACTACATTTTTCGCCATCTTATCCCCCTCTATCTGCTCTATCAAATACTGACAATTTCCTAGGCAGTCCAGTGTTTGGCTGGGTCAAATGGAGTTCCGACAACTTGGTCTTCTGATAATTCAATAACCCCACGTTTTTGCGGAGCATTTGGTAGATGCAATTCACGAGGGCTGCACATCATACCAAAACTCTTTTCACCGCGAAGTTCGCCTGGGAAAATGAGATTGCCTTTTGGCATCATCGCTCCAGGAAGAGCCACAATGGTTTTCAACCCGACACGTGCATTGGGTGCCCCTGCAACGATTTGCACTGTCTTGTCACTTGCAACGGCCACTTGACAGATGTTGAGGTGGTCGCTATCTGGATGGGCTACCATCTCGACAATTTCACCGACTACGAACTTAGGTTCCTTGTCATTGACAATTTCTTCTGTAAAACCTTCCGCCTGCAATTCTTGGTTCAAACGTTCTACTTGTTCATCTGTCAAAAAGACTTGACCACGCTCTACAATTTCAAACAAACTTGAAACTTCGAAAATATTCCAAGCAACTGTTTCCCCATTTTCTTTGATGAAAACACGGGCTACCTTGCCTTTGCGCTCCACGTCTAGTTTGGCATCTCCGCTGTTTTTCACGATGATCATAAGGACATCGCCAACATGCTCTTTATTATATGTAAAAATCATTCTTTCCTTTTCTCCTAATTCAGTTCTGCTAAAAAGTCGTTAATTTGTTGCTTGCTTTTACGGTCGCGATTGACAAATCGGCCGATTTCCTTGTCCTTTTCTAGCACAACAAGGCTAGGAATCCCGTACACATCCCAGAGTTTGGCTAGATCCATGTACTGGTCACGGTCCACTCGAATAAAGGTGAACTCTGGATTGGTCTCCTCAATCTCTGGCAAGGATGGATAGATATAACGACAATCGCCACACCAGTCCGCCACAAAAAGGAAGACCTTCTTGCCATCTTGCTCGACAAAACCTGCTAGTTCTTCTATACTATCGGGAGTAATCATAAGACTTCCTCCTCATAGACTAGGTCTTCATTTTCATAGACAAAGGTGTAGTGACGGCCATCCTCGAAAATGACTCCTCCGACCAGTCGCTCTAGACTACTTTCGTAGACTTGAACATAGAGAGTCGCAATCTCACCCATATCTGAGAAAAGTTCGCGCACGATAGCGGTCAACTCTTCTTGAGTCTTCATGAGTTTGTGGTTATCTGCTGCTTTTTTAGCCCCCAAAGCAAGGGCACTTAGACCAGCCACAGTCAAGCCAGTCATCCATAATTTCTTAGCTTTCATACCATTCATTGTAACACAAAAAGGGCTCTAGGACAAATAGGGAAGCCGTAGAAAAGCAAGTAAAAAGCCCCTTCCTTAAAGGAAAAGGACTTCTTATACTCAAAGAGCAAACTAGGAAACTAGCCGTAGGTTGCTCAAAACAGTGTTTTGAGGTTGTGGATAGAACTGACGAAGTCAGTAACCATACCTACGGTAAGGCGACGCTGACGTAGTTTGAAGAGATTTTCGCAGAGTATTATTCTTATTGCCAAGCGCCTGAGTTGCCAACGTAGTAGCCATCTGGTGTGTAGGTATTGCGAAGCATCTTACCTGATGAAGCTAGATAATACCACTTACCATTGTCTTTGACCCAATCATTCGCAATCATGGCACCAGAAGAACTTACATAATACCATTCTCCCTTGTCAAAAATCCAAGTGCTTGCTTTCATAGAGCCTGAAGTTGATAAATAGTACCACTTGCCTTGGTCGTAAAGCCAATCACTAGCAATCATAGCTCCTGATGATTTAAAGGCATACCAGTTGCCACCTTGATAGAGCCAAGTTTGATTAAACATAATCCCTTTATCATTCATAAAGTACCAAGTTCCATTGTCTTTAACCCAAGCATTTTGAACTAGTTGGCCTTGGTTTTGATAGTACCAATTTTGGTCTGATTTTAGCCAGCTTTCTGCTTTTACAATCGGATAAAGTTCTCGGAAGGCTCCTCCCCCCTTGTAGGAATGACTGATCGATTCTGGTTTTGTAAGTTTTAACTCACCATTGTCATGGTCTTTCCAAGCATAAACTTTTTGACCATTGATAGTCTCTGGTAAGGTAGCAGTGTAGGTCTTGGTTTGATAGTCCCATTTTGTATCAAGGTAGGTGTAATGGTCTTTTGATTCTTCAATACGGTAGTAGCCACTTTTCTCACCATTATATACATCATCTACCACTTTAGAGGACCAGGTCTTTACTTCATTTCCACTCTTGGCCTCGACCTTGATATCTCCTCTATAGCCATAAGGTACGTAGAAATTCAGGTAACGCCCCTCTGTACCGACCATAGACTTGTCCTTTTCTTGGCCTAGGAAATTGACTGTCTGATCTTGACCATTGAGACTGACCATCCACTCGATTTTCTCAGTTTTTGGCAAATCCAAGACTTTGATATCTACTTCATGGCCATTATTAAATCGAAGAATTTTGCCATCTTGATACTTAACCCCACCCTTAATAACCCATTCTTCTTCCAATTCGAATGCTTTTCCTGAATGAGGGAAAGCCAGTAAAGCTAAACCTGCTAGAAACAAACAAAATAGTGTGATTTTTTTCATTGTACATCCTCCTTAGGAATTATTATATTAATTATATCACTATCTATTTTTTTTGCAAATCTTATCCTAAATATGCTAGAAGAAACCTCTGAGATTCTTCTCAAAGATTCTGATTATGCTAATTACTATTCTCAACTGCTGCAGTAACAAAGGCGGTGTAGAGTTCTTCTGGACGGTTCGGACGGCTGGAAAGTTCAGGGTGATACTGACAAGCTACAAAGAATTTATTTTCAGGAATTTCCACGATTTCTACCAAACGATTATCAGGAGAAACTCCTGAAAAGACAAAGCCTGCTGCCTCAAACTGTTCACGAAAGGCGTTGTTAAACTCATAACGGTGACGGTGACGGCGTTGCACCACTTCTTGATTGTGATAAGCAGCTGCTGCCTTAGAGCCACGTTTCAACTTAGATGGATAAAGTCCCAAACGAAGGGTTCCACCCATATCCTCAACATCAACCTGGTCACGCATAATATCAATGATAGGGTATTTTGTATCTGGTGCAAGTTCAGCAGAATTGGCACCTTCAAGACCCAAAACGTGACGAGCAAACTCGATACAAGTCAACTGCATTCCCAAGCAGACACCCAACATTGGGACATCATTCTCACGCGCATAGCGGATGGCTTGGATTTTCCCTTCCGTACCACGTTGACCAAAACCACCTGGCACAATGATTCCGTCCGCATCAGACAAGAGTTCTGCTACATTCTCTGCTGTCACATCATTGGCATTGATCCAATTAATCTTCACTTCTGCGTCGTTGGCATACCCAGAGTGTTTCAAGGCTTCGACCACAGAGATGTAGGCATCTTGCAACTCCACATACTTACCAACAAGGGAAATATTGACTTGTTTCTTGAGGTTCATGACCTTGTCCACCATGGCTGACCACTCTGTCATATCCGCTGCTGGTGCATCTAGTTTCAAATGGTCACAGACAATTTGGTCCATACCTTGTGCCTGCAAATTCAATGGAATTTGGTAAAGATGTTCAACATCCAATGATTCGATAACGGCTTCTGGTGCTACATCACAAAATTGAGCTAATTTATTTTTAATTCCTTGACCAGCTGGTTTTTCTGTACGAATAACCAACATATTTGGCTGGATTCCCAAACCTCGCAATTCTTTGACAGAGTGTTGGGTTGGTTTAGTTTTCATTTCACCAGCTGCCTTGAGGTAAGGAAGTAGAGTTGTATGGATGTACATGACATTATCTGCACCCACATCTGCCTTCATCTGACGAAGGGCCTCTAGGAATGGCAAGGACTCAATATCCCCAACGGTTCCACCAACCTCTGTGATAATGACGTCAGAGTCTGTCGTTACAGCGGCACGTTTGATTTTTTCTTTCAAAGCATCTGTGATATGAGGAATGACTTGGACAGTTGCGCCAAGGTACTCGCCACGGCGTTCCTTGCGAAGAACTTCACTGTAGATTTTACCAGTTGTCACGTTGGAATATTTATTGAGATTGATATCGATGAAACGTTCATAGTGACCCAAGTCCAAATCGGTCTCAGCCCCATCATCTGTCACAAAGACTTCTCCGTGCTGGTAAGGACTCATGGTTCCCGGATCGATATTGATATAAGGGTCAAACTTCTGAATAGTCACTTTTAGACCACGATTTTTCAAGAGACGGCCTAGACTTGCTGCGACAATCCCTTTCCCAATAGACGATACCACACCACCAGTTACAAAAATATATTTCGTAGACATAGATTCCTCTTTCTAAAATGCTCAAGGTCTTGTTAACTACGAGGGGAGATAGAAAACAAGACCCTTATGAATAACGACTTTTCAAGAAAACCTCCTGAAAAACAAAAATAGCTCCCTAGTAACTAGGGAGCCCCGACCTCTAAAAGAGGTGCCCGAACAATATAATACCTCAAAGCAGATCATTTGTCAACCCGAATTGGTAAAAGATAAAAATAAGAAGATTACTTTCAGAAAACCAACTAAAAATCCGTATCCAAACGGATGACCCACTTAACCACTCTGATCAAGCAACAAAAAAGGAGATCCAGCGATCTCCTCTGTGAAGTCTTTTACTCTTCTTCACTCGTTTCAGCATCATCGTCAGAAAACTCGTCGTCTTCTTCGTTGAGATCCACGTCTTCACCCAAGTCATCTGGAGCGATTTCGTTGATTTCTGCATCGTAAGCTTCCACTTCATTTTTCTCATCATCTGGATTTTCATCATCATATGAAAGAGCTGGATCGGCTTCGTATGCATCTTCGTCTTCTGGATCATCTGCATTGTAGTCAATGGCATCTGAATCACCATCCATAAAGGCATTGACACGTTTTTTCTTAGCTTTTGGTGCTACTTCATCGTCGTCACTTTCTTCAAGAGCGATGATTTCTTCGTCGATTTCGTCTACACCATACCATGAACGAAGCCCCCATTTGTTGTCTCCGAGAGAGATGAAGCTACCGTCAAAGTTCAACTCTGTGTAGAACAAAGGCAAAGCTTCGCGGATATCGCTGTTTGATGTTCCAAGGTAGTTTTGAATTTCGTTTACAAGATCGCTAAAATGCATCTCATGATCGCGACCACGAAGTTCCAAGATAGCACGCGCTACCTCAATCATAGATAGTTCACTTTTTTCTTGCCCAGCAAATACTTCTAATTCCAAAGCGTTTCTCCTCATTTTTACTACTATCGCCAGAGCGAACAGACTCTGACCTCATTTTATCATGTACTCTTTATTGTACGATAATTTTGCAGAATAGTCAAAGGTTAAATGGGAGAAAGTGACAGGACTTTTTATTTCTTTGCGACCCAGCCGATAGCATCGTGAGGTGGGGTTTTGGTGTCAATCCAGATGAATTCAATGCCTATTTCCCCATTTTTAAACTTGGTCAATCGAATTCCGTTGATTTCCAGTTCATTGAGTCGTTGACCTGTCAAGACTTCTCGTTCTTTCAACTGGAAAACACCACGCAAGATCCAATTTCCAAGAATTTCTTGCTTATCAGTTGACTGAATCGCCTTGCCAGCTTCTTGGTTGATATAGGCATTGATGACATCTCCAGAAGGTAAGAAGCGTAGTTTAAAAGTTCTTTCTTCTTTGGGTAGAGCTAGTTTTTTAGTGCCGGGTTCAAAAGTTCCAAATCTAGGACCAAAGAAATCTGGTCTTTCATCGTGAAAGTTTTTCGAGTCAGGCAGAGGAATGTAAACCTCGCTAACTGGACGATAAACCAGCTGTTCAATTTCTTTAATGAGTTTTTCGTTGCCAGTATTGTGGACAAAGTTAATCAAGTCCTCACGAATAGCCTTCATCTGAGCTTTTTCTTCCTTACTGGTCCATTTCTTCAAGAGGATTTCTTCCAGAGAGAAGGTCACAAAAGCTAGTTCCTCTGGAGCCAGACAGTCCTTAAATTTATCCTGAATCTTTAAAATACGTGGCAGGCGATCTTTTTTGGCTAATTTTGAACCACCGTTAAAGGCATTGAAACCTGAGTTTTCTTCCACATTTCCATGTTTGTCTGTAATAACCCAAGAAACTGTTTCTAAGATATCGGATTGTTCCTTTTCAGCTGTCAGTAAATGAAGATTTTCAAAGAGAGAAAAAGGATCTTCGATATAATGGACGTCCCAAGTATCTACCACAATGTCTTTATTGTTAAAAGTCATGTGGAGCTGACTGTCAGCTGCCGTGTACTTGTAGTGATGTTGCCCATCCGTAAATCGGAAATTGGTTGGATTGTTTTTAGTAGTTGAGCCCTCAATGACCAGATTATCAATATCGACTGGTAAATAAGTCGTCTCCCCAACAAAAATCTTAGGATTTTCACCCTTTGCTGTCGGCATCAAAACATGGTAAACAGCTTCAACGTTGACCGAATCCGAGTTAAAACCCTTTATTTGTGCTTTAGAGGATTCAATTCTCTGATTCCTCAAAGTCGCAATCTTTCGAGCCAACTCTTCATAGCGTTGGTAGTTTTCCTTGTCTGCTGACTCTTTATCAGCAGCAATATCCGCATGAAACTTGATATCACCCAACAAGTCCGTCCAAGATTGAGAATCTTTCTTGAACTGGGCGATTTTTTGGTCTCCTGAATTAATCCCAAAAGACTTGATACCCACTAGATATTTATGATTTTCATCTACAACGACGGAAGCATCATAGGAAGTATTGGCAATATCTTCCCCTACGGCATTAAAGGCTTTTTGAAAAACAGTCTCCTGAAACTTGGAGTTAACAATCGGAGCGACATAATTCTCTGTTTGTCCCTCGTCTTCGGATTCTGCCTTTTGAGAGAAAGCTTGGCTCAAACTAGCGAAGTTGGTAATTAAGGTTTTATATTTGTCTTTTTGTTCAGATTTTAGATGTTCCCACATAAGCACCCTCTTTTCTATTTTCAGTATATCAAAAGAAGATTAGTTTTTCACTAATCCTCTTATATATTCGTTAATTAATACTGTAAAATTCGAGTTTACCTTGTTTTTTAACAAGTCTCAAATACTCTTCATCTGACAGAACGGCTAAACCATCATCATAAGCCTTGATTTTTTCAAGAGCCTGGTCATAGCTATCTACAAAATCCTTGACATAGGATTGCCCTTCAAACTGGCCGTTCATCTTGGTATAGATGATGGCGAATTTCCCAGAGCGGTCAAGTTGAGATTGTCCTTGGCTTTCGTTCAAAGCCTTGGCAACATTCTCTGCGATGCGTTTAATCACAGGAACAACTACGCTATTTCCTGCTTGCTTGTATAGCTGACCGTTAGAAACCCCTTCTGGAATTTTAAAGGACTTAGGATAACCTTGGACATTAAAGGTTTCTTTAGGAGTCAACTTACGAATCTCACCACTGTCTGTCAAAATCAATGGAACGTTGTGTCCACCTGTTCCCATATTTGCTGTTAGAGTAGGGACGACACCATTTTTATTTTCACGGACATACTGACGGCGCCATTGGTAAACTGTATCTTGACTGGTGACTTCAAACTTCAACTGGTCGTAGAAATTTTGCTTGCCTTCACGGTAGTAGTAGACCTCGTCTAGCTGATCACCAAAGTTAATCACATCCTGAAGAGTCGTAGTCAGCTTGATTTCCTCTGGGAACTCAAACAAGTCATAAGCTTCCTTGGTATCAAAACCAACAATATAGATCCGCTCACGGTTTTGTGGGATATTCCCATAGTCTTTCCCGTTAAGAACCTTCCACTTGATAAAGTAGTTGTTCTCAGTCAAGGCTTCACGAATAACCTTGAAGGTATTGCCATGGTCATGACCGACCATGTTCTTGACGTTTTCGATGAAAATAGCGCGAGGTTTGCATCCCTCGATCATGCGAAGCAATTCGAAGAAAAGATCCCCACGATCATCATCAAAGCCCTTGCGATAACCCGCAATACTAAAGGCCTGACAAGGGAAACCTCCCATAATCACATCCACTCGCTCGGCTGGAATATCCTCTGGCTGAACATCGTGGATATCACGACCATCCAAATAGGTATCTGGATGGTTTAACTGATAAGTCTGACGCGCATACTTATCAAATTCATTGGCATACACCACTCTGAACTCGTTGGTCTGTTCAAATCCCAACTCAATTCCCCCAACACCTGAGAAGAAAGCTGCAATGTTGTACTTCTCAGGTCGGTTCGAACTTACAGAATTTGTCATGTAGTAACCTGCTTTCTAAAATTTTACCTTTGGTTATATTAAAGAGATATCTTGTGAAATAATATATTTAAATGATAAAGTGATAATTATATGTCGTAATTATAAATAATTAATTCGCTCGCTGGAACTCGACAAGATCCATTTCTATTAATTTTTCTAGGGACATTAATTTTTTTAATTTTAAATATACTATCATCACTATATAAATCCAAGATTTCGTCAGTAAAGGAATTAGATACTAAAAATTTAATTCCTCTTTTATGAAGCTTGATACAAATATCTCTTAACTCCTTTTGTTTTTCAATTGGGAATCCTAATTCTGTGTATCCCGTGAATGAAGAGGAATTAAGTGGTAAATAGGGTGGATCAAAATATACAAAACTTCCTTTCCTTAGATGCTTTAGTGCCAACTTATAATCTCCCGTCATCATTTTTAAATCAGCTGTATTGAAGTAATAAGAAATACCATTAATCATTTCTTCATTTATTATCTGGGGATTCTTATGTCTACCATAAGGGGTATTGAATTGGCCCAGTTGATTTACTCTAAAAAGGCCATTGTAACATGTCTTGTTTAAGTAAATAATTCGAGAAGCTCTTTCTACATCTGTTAATTCACTAAAAGATTCCAACCTATCTAATTCTCGAATATTGTAAAAATAATCTTTAGAATTATTATTTTTGTGATTATAAAGATTATCAATGAGAGCCTGAGGATTTTCCTTAACAACTTTATAAACATTCATTAATTCTGAATTGTAATCATTAATAATCGCACGCTTAGGCTGTAGATCAAATAATAAGGCACCTCCACCTAAAAAAGGTTCAACATAAACAGTAATATCAGTAGGTAAATGTTCTCTGATTACATCTAGTAACTGTCTTTTCCCTCCTGCCCATTTTAAAATAGGTTTTAATCGAGTTGTTCCCATCACTAAAATACCTCATCAGAATAAAAAAATGAATTAAGTCTATCTAAAAGCCAACTTTTATTCATTCTTTCTCTATCTATATTTTGAGAAAGGTCACTTTTCATTTTTCCTTCTGGATAATTAATACTGTGATACGAGATAAATTCTTTAGTTAAATCCATAAGGTTTTTCTGTCCATGTTTGCTAGACAAAAACCTAACAAATTCTTGCTGTTTTGCAGAAAAATCTTCAGAAGTCTTCTTTAATGTTTCAACCAGTAAATCTTCGTCAAATACCATATCTTCAATTTCTTTACCACTATCAATACTATAAACTTCAATTTCAAAATTTCTAAATTTACTTATTTCACTATTAATCTTTTTCTTTGCTTTCTCCCCTGCTGGATCACCATCTAACAAGATAAATATCTTTCTATGTACCTGACTTACTTTATCTAAATACACTAGAATTGATACTACTGATTCTGCTCCACTTCCGACAAAATTAAAATCTAAATCATTTTCATCGTTCTTATATTTTTCATATCGTATTTGCGGTCGATATGGTTTTGACTCTAAAATATATTCAATATAATTTTTATCCGTCTTTCCTTCACATATTATAATTTCTCTGTGGTCATCTACTTCATCTAATAAACCATAATTTTTTAATACTTGATTTTTAATTTTATTAGTAAACTTGCTAACTACAGAATTTTTCACAATATCAAAATCATTCTTACTTCGTTGATATGATTGCTTCCTTTTACTCTGCCGAATGTTATAAAATCTAAAGATAGGATTATTCACTTCTTTTAAAAATTCTCGTGAATGAGTAGTTATGAATAACTGTAATTTATTGTTTTCATTATTCACTAGTTCTAAAATAGAATCTTTTAAACCTGTTGTTAAAAGTGGGTATAGAAAAGCTTCAGGTTCATCTAATAGAATTATTTTATTATGTTTCTGAAAAATCTCATTTAGTAAAAAGAATGTTAACAAAATGACAGATGTTCGTTGTACCCCTGCTCCTTTAGCATCAATAATCTGAGCGTAATCATCATCTAACTTCAACGAAATATTTTTCAGGAGAAATTCTGTGATTTTTGCTTGATCATCAATTACTAACTTTGGCTTTATTTCAATATGATTTTCTCTAAATAATTTAAACTCGTTATCTAAATCCGACTCGATATCATTAATATGTTCTTTAAAAGTACCTAGTAACAAATCATACTGTCTTTCAAACTCTTCTACAGTTTGTTTAATTTTTTTATGCTTTTTCTTAAAATACTCTAGTACCATATCGTTTAACAAAGAAAATGCCTGACTAGACAAGTCTTGGTCTGTTGTACTTAGATACACACATTTAAATTTGGCG